>CAYLJT010000849.1:0-3565 GCA_964383995.1 uncultured Polyangiaceae bacterium | reverse complement strand
AGCACCCGATCAACACCGTCGAGCCCCGCGGGATCAGGCCGTCTTCGCGTAGCGCGCGGCGCACCAACGTGATGAGGGTGGGGGGATGGGATCTCATGCGAGCTCGAAGGTTTTGCAGAAGATGACCTCTTCGGCACGTTCGAGATCGACGTCGCGATGGGGCTCGGTGGGGAAACCGTAGGCGCAGCCGAGGTTTTTGGGATCGAAGGCGGAGCAGTCGTTGCACGTGAACAAGAACCGCAGTCGTCGAGCCTCGCGACGCAGCTTGTCGTCCACCTGTTGGATCACGAAAAGAAGCCTACCTCATGCGCGATGTCGTTTTGCGCGAACGACCGTCTCGACGTGGCTCGTCTGCGGGAACAGCTCGAACAGCTCGAGGGCGTCGATGACGAAACCGCGCTCCACCAAGAGCGCCATGTCGCGGGCCAGCGTGACGGGATCGCAGGCGACGTAGAGCACTTCGCGCACGCGGCTCGCGGCGAGGTTGTGCGTGGCTCCACGGGCGCCCGTGCGCGGTGGATCGAGGACCACGAGGTCTGTGCGTGGCGGCAGCGCGAAGGTGTCCGCGTCGGCCGTCACGATCTTCGCTGGAAGGCCGCGCAAGCTCAGGTTTTGCTGCGCCGCGCGGGTCGCGTCGGGGGCCGCTTCGACGGCCGTGAAGGACGCTGCGCCGACCGCCAAGAGGACCGAGAGCGTGCCGCTGCCGGCGAACAGCTCGACGATGTGGCGCGGTTTGGCGGTGAGATCCGCGAGGGCCGCCACGCGCGTCGCGAGCAGGCGCGCACCTTGCTCCGAAGGTTGGGCGAAGGCGCCCGCCGCGAAGACCAAATCGAGGCCGTCGGCGCCCTCCATGCGAGCCCGCGGATCGCCGAAAATCATAGGCGATTTGGTGTTTTCCAGGGCTACGCGCGCGCCCGCCCAGACCCCCGTCTGCACCGCGTGATCGATGCCACCGAACGTGCTCGCGGAGAGCTCGCTGCCCGTCGCGATGTCGACAACGGGCTTGCTTTGCAGCCCCAAAGCGAGGTGGACCTGGGCCTCGCCGCGCAGACCTCGCAGCACCTCCGGCAACGTGGCGAGGACCGTTTCGAGCCGGGGATCGAGGACCGCGCAGACCGACGTCGACACGACCGCGTGCGATGCGCCACGGCGATAGCCGACGTGGGCCGCACCGCCTTGCCCCACGGCGTGAAGTCGCGCGCGCGTTCGGTAGCCAAACGCGTGCGGTGCCGCGTGGATCACCGGGGTTGGCAGGGGCTTCTGCCCGGTCGCGTGGGCGAGCGCTTCGAGCACGATGCGCGCGTGCGTGCGCGCCTGCTCGTCGAGGGCCATGTGCTGGAAATCGCAGCCCCCACACGTCGCCACGAGGGGGCAGGGCGGCTCCACGCGCTGGGGGCTCTTCACGACGAGGCTTTGCACCTCGCCCCGCGCGGGCCGCCCGGAGCGCACGGTCGCGCGGACGATTTCGCCTTGAATGACGCGGGAAACGAGCACCACGCCGTGCTCTCTGCTGCGCGCTACGCCGAGGCCTCCTGGCGCAATTTCGTCGATGGTGAGCTCGGCGATGACCGGGCGCTTTTGCCTGCCCTTCACTTCATCGACACGCGCTGCGCCGTCACCGCACCGGAGACGACGATCACCGAGATGACCTTGTCGGACTGGCCCGCGCGCTTGAGCGTGATGCGATGTTGACCCGGCGAAACGGGCACGCGCACGACGGGCGACGGACCGAGGGAGCGCCCTTGATCGACGACGTCATCGCAGAAGGGCGTGCAGACGATCGTCAAAAATCCCGGGTCTTCTTTGGGCTTTGCGGCCGCGGTCGAGGCCGCCGTCGCGGTGCCGCCCGTCTTGGCGCCGCTCGTCGCGGTGGACGCGGGGGCCGCGGGCTTGGCGGTATCCGCGGGGGCCGCCGACGGGGCCGCGCTAGCCGACGCGGGCGGCGCCGCCGATTCGACGGGCGCGGCGCTCGCCGACTCTTGCGGTGCCGCGCTCGTGACCGCGCTCGCCGAGGACTCGGGCGCGACCGTGGGCTGCTCTGTTCCGCGCGTCTTCCAGTAGGCAAGAACGCCGATACCGATCACGCAAAGGGCCGCGAGAACACCCACCAAAATGAGCACGCCCGAGCTCTTTTTTTGCGGGCGCGCGGCGGCTTCTTGTTGCGCCAACCAAATGGCGGTGGGGTCGGGTCGCGGCAGTGAGAGCGCAGTTTCGACTTGCGATTGCGGCATGCGCGGCCCGGGGGTGCCCATCCCGCCCATCATTTGCGGCTGCCCCATGCCCGCGGGGCCGCCAAAGCCTTGGGCTTGCTGACCCTGCGGCCCGCCCGGATTTTGCGGCGCCTGCTGCCCGTAGCCGAAGGGCTGCTGCGGTTGCGGGGCTGGCTGTTGCTGCGGCGCTCCCATCTGCGATTGGCTTGGAAAGCCCGGTCGCGCCTGCGGTTGCGGCGCCTGCCCGAAACCGAAAGGTTGCTGCTGTTGCGGCGCTTGCCCGAAGCCCGCGTTCGGCCGCGGCCCGCTCGCCGAACGCATCGTCGAGAGCTGGGGGTTGGGGCCCGCTGCGGGGGGGCCGGGAAGGGCCACCGTGGCGCCCAAATCGTCGCCGTCCGAATAGCCCGGGAGAGCCGACGTGCGCTCGTCGGCGGGCGGCATCATGGGTCGGCTCTGCGGAGGCGGTGCGCCTCGCCCCGGCGGTTGTTGCGGGCCCCGCGAGGGCGGTGGCATGGCTGTCGTCGCCGCGAGATCCTGCGGCGGCGCCGCGGGTTTGGGGGCGAGCGCGCGGTTGGCCGCCTCGACGTGGCTGCGCGTCGCGACCGCTGTCGGAACGTCTTCGTCGTCGTCGACGAGCGACATGGACGCCATCGCGAGGCCGCCCATGCCCATCGAAGATTGCGGTGTCTGCGTGGGCAACGAAGGAGGCGGCCCGGCCGGGGCACGACGTTGCGCGGCGCGGCTTTCACCCGTGATCGCGAGCTGATCGCCGCCATCGCCGTAGCTCACCGAGGGCTCGTCTTGCGCGCTCTTGCCGGCGCGCAGGGCGTCGACGTTCACCGTCGAGGTGACCTCGGACGCCCAATGCAGGTGCGCTTCACGCTTCTGAATGCGGTCGGCAAACATGCCGCGCATGTACGAGGAGACCTCTTCGGGGCCGATGAGCGTGCCGCGACGAACGAGGAAGCTCTGCAACGCGCGGGACAGCTCGCGCGCCGTCTGGTAGCGCTCGTTGCGGTTCTTCGCGAGCGCCTTCATCACGACGCTTTCGAGCTCGACGGGGTAGTCGCGGATGATGTTCGACGGCGGAGGAACCACGCACGCTTGCACTTTTTCGAGCGTGTCGAGGTCCGTATCCATGCGGAACAGCCGCAGGTTGGTCGTCAGCTCCCAGAGCACGACGCCGAGCGCGAACACGTCGGTGCGCCGATCGACCTCTTGCCCGCGCACTTGCTCGGGCGACATATACGCGAGCTTGCCCTTGAGCGTGCCCGCGCGGGTTGACGCGAGGCGGTCTTGCACCTTGGCGATGCCGAAGTCGACGACCTTCGTGTAGCCGTCGTAGGTGATGACGA
>CAYLJT010000848.1:0-3568 GCA_964383995.1 uncultured Polyangiaceae bacterium | reverse complement strand
AGGCATCGGCGACGCGATCGTGATCCCGGTGCCCGACTCGGGCGTGCCGGCCGCAGTGGGCTTCGCGGAGGCGTCCAATCTGCCCTTCGAAATGGGGCTTATCCGCAGCCACTACGTGGGTCGCACGTTCATCGAGCCGCAGCAGTCGATCCGTCACTTCGGGGTGAAGCTCAAGCTGCTTCCGAACCGCAGCGCGCTCGTGGGTCGACGCGTGGTCGTCATCGACGACTCCATCGTGCGCGGCACGACCAGCCGCAAGATCGTGAAGATGGTGCGCGACGCGGGGGCCCGCGAGGTCCACGTGCGCATCTCCAGCCCGCCCACCGCGTGGCCTTGCTTCTACGGTATCGACACGCCGACGCGAGGCGAGCTCATCGCGGCCAGCCACACTGAGGCCGAGATCGGCCAATACCTCACGGCGGACTCCATCGGTTACCTCACCCTGGAGGGCCTCACCGACGCGGTGCGCACGGTCGAAATGCGGGCCCCGGCCCACGCGCGTTCTTCGGGTGGTTACTGCGACGCGTGCTTTTCGGGCCAATACCCCGTGCCCCTCGGCCCGTCGAGCAAACGACATTTGCGCCTTTCCCCGGGCTGACGGGATGGTTGCGCGACGGGACTTTGCTACGTTGAAAGACCGCACGATCGAACCATGGCGTTAACGACCGAGCCGCCCCTCGACCTCTTCGCTCGCACCCGCGAAGAGGTTTCCATTTACGAGGTAAGCCCCCGCGATGGTCTGCAAAACGAGGCGGTCGTCGTGCCGATCGAGGGGAAAAAGCGGCTCATTACCGCGCTCGCCGCGGCCGGTCTCACGCGCATCGAGATGACGAGCTTCGTCTCGCCGAAGTGGGTTCCGCAGCTCGCCGACGCCGAGGACCTCGCGCGCTCCATGCCTTTGTTGGAGGGCGTGACGCTGTCGGCGCTGTGCCCCAACGCCAAGGGCCTCGAACGCGCGATCAGCGCGGGTGTGCGGGAAATCGCGGTCTTTTTGAGCGCGAGCGAGACGCACAATCGCAAGAACGTGAACAAGAGTGTCTCGGACACGCTGGCGGTGTTCACGGAGATCGTGCCTCCGGCGCGCGCAGCGGGTCTCACCGTTCGCGCCTACGTATCCACGGTGTGGGGCTGCCCGTACGAGGGCGATGTCGATCCCAAAGTGGCTCTGCGCATCGCGAAGGCGCTGCTCGATCTCGGCTGTTACCAAGTGAGCTTGGGCGACACGATTGGCGTTGGAACACCGAAGCAAACGCGCGACATCGTCGCGATGTTCTTGGCCGAGATGCCCGCCGAAGCCTTCGCGCTTCACATGCACGACACGCGCGGGACGGCCCTCGCGAACGTGCTCGTGGGGCTGGAGCTCGGGGTGCGCGACTTCGACTCGTCGGTGGGCGGCGTGGGCGGTTGTCCCTACGCGCCCGGCGCGGCGGGCAACCTCGCTTCGGAAGACCTCGTGTACATGCTGCACGGCATGGGCGTGAAGACCGGTGTCGATCTGGAGAAGCTCGTCGAGGCCGGGCACGTGGCCGAGCAGCTCCTCGGGCGCGCCCTGCCCGGTAAGGTCCACAAGGCCGGCCCCTTCCGCTTGCGCCGGGCGTAAAAGCCCTTCATTTCGCGGTCCTTTCCTCAATTCCGTCGGGACGGGAACTCGTACGTAGGCAAGTGGTCAGAGCCTCCACGTCGCGAGGTGCTCTTTCGCCCTCGCCCACCTCGTTTGGGAGGTCCCCCGTGAGAACGCCCCGTCTCGGTTCGGCGCGCGCGCCCCTATTTGCTGTGTTTTCCATCGCCTCGCTCGTCTCCGCCTGCTCCACGGGAGACAGCGATTCGAGCTCCTTCGATGCTCCCGTTCTCAACGCCGTCGTCCGCACCGTGGACGACGGCGTTTTGCTTTGTGGGGTGGACGGCGCTCATTGCGCGGCCGCGCAGGCGGGCCAAAGCCTGCCGAACGCGAGCCGCATCGAGACCCCCACGCGGGCCCGCGCGACCCTGTCGTTCGAGGGTGGCGGAAGCCTCGAACTGGCCCCCCAATCCTCCCTCGTCGTCGACGAAGATGGATCGGCGCTGCGAATCGCGCGGGGCGGCGCGGTGCTCACCACCAGCACATCGCAGGAGCCGCTGGCGGTCCTAGCCGTGCTCGACCGCGAAATCGAGATCGATCCATCGTTCCCCGCGTCCCTCGCCATCCTCGCGAGCTCGGCCGATAGAGCCTCGCTCACGCTGCACAACGGCAAGGCGACCCTTCGACGCGCGGGCGACGAGGCCATCGAGCTTCGCTCCGGCGACACGCTTCGTCTCGCGCTCGGCGAGCCCACAACCGCGAGAGACGTCGCTTCTAGCGCTGCGACCCCGGTCGGCGTGCACGAGCTCATCGGCGACGACGGACCGCTGCGTGCACCTCGGGAAACGGAGCGCGTTGCGCCCCGTGGGCTCGGTTCGATGACCGCACGCGTGCCCGGCACGAACGACATTGTTGGCGGGATTCGGCTCGCCACGCACCACGTGAAGGTGACCCTGAAAGACGGCTTTGCGCACACCGAGGTGGAGGAAGAGATGGCCAACGACACGTCCCGCGTGCTCGAAGGGCGCTACGTATTTCCGTTGCCTCCGCGCGCCACGATCGCGCGTCTCGGCCTGTGGGTCGGCAAAGAGCTGGTCGAAGGCGAGATGGTCGAAAGAACGCTCGCGGCCCGTATTTTCAAGGGGATCGTCGATGACACAGTGCGGCCGCGGGACCCCGCGCTGCTCGAGTGGGTTCGCGGCGGCGAGGCCTCGCTCAAGATCTTCCCCATGCCTGCGAAGGGCTCACGCAAGGTGATCTTGGCCTACGGCGAGGCCCTCCCCGCGGCCGGCGATCGCGTGCGCTACGTCTACCCCCTGCCCTCGGACGACGCGCGCGGCACGCGCATCGACACGTTCTCGATCACCGTCATCGCGGAAGACTCGGGAGGCGTCCTCGACGTCACGACGCCGACCTATGCGGCCACCGTGGGCACCGACGCCGAATACGCGACGGCTGCGTTTTCGGCGGAGAATTTCGTTCCGAACGGCGACTTCGTGCTGACCTATCGCAGGGAGCCCGAGGGCGCAGCGCGGCTCACGACGTTCGTCCCGAAGGGCGACGAGCTTGCCCCGGAGAAGGGCGACGAAGACAACGGCAACGAGGCGCACCCGGGCTACGCGGCCCTGCGCTTTCGCGCGGATTTGCCGGAAAATTCCGCGATTTTGGCGCATCGCCGTCTCGATCGCGTGTTGGTCCTCGACGCCAGCCACAGCCAATCGCGGGACACATGGAACGCCCAGAGCGCCCTCGCCAAGGGCCTCGCATCGCGCTTGGATCCGGACGAGCGCTTCGTCGTCGTCACCTGCGACACGGCCTGCGATTCCTACCCCGATGACGGCTTCGCGAAGGTCGATGGGCCCACGATGGCGGGCCTCGACAGCTTCCTCCGCGAGCACGACCTGGGAGGCGGCACCGATCTGAGCGGCGCCCTGATCACAGCGGCCGCGCGTCTCGACGGCGCCAACGGCGGGCAAATCGTTTACCTCGGCGACGGCGCTGCGACCGCGG
>CAYLJT010000847.1:0-3593 GCA_964383995.1 uncultured Polyangiaceae bacterium | reverse complement strand
AGCCCCGCCACGCCGATGGTGCGGCCGAGCACGCCGCGCGCCGCAGAAAAACGCGATTTTTCCCAACGTCCGGCGCGAAGCTCGGCGGTCGCATCGACGATGCGCCGGTCGAGCGCGAGCACCAGCCCGAGGGTCAGCTCGGCCACCGCCGCCGCGTTTTTTCCCGGGCAATTGGCGACGTAGATGCCGCGGGCGCTGGCCGCGGCCACGTCGATGTTGTTCACGCCGGCCCCCGCGCGAACGATCAGGTTGAGCTGTTTGCCCGCCTCGATCGCCTGGGCGTTGACCTCGGTGGAGCGCACGACGATGCACCCGATGCCATCGAGCGCCGTGTGCAACGTCTCTTTGGTGAGCTCGGGTCGCGAGATGATTTCGACCCCGAGCATTCGGAGCTCTTCGAGGGGCTCACGATCGATTTTGTCGGCTAGAAGAATGCGCATGCGGAGGGCGACGATAACAGAGGTTTTCGTGCTTTTGGCCGCCGGTTTGGGGGGCTGCACCGGGGGCCACCACGTCTCGCCCTGGGGTGAGGAAGGGGCCCCTTCGCTGCGGCCCTTTCTGCTGCGGCCCGACCTCCAAGAGCAGCTCTCCGTCATCGATCACGAGGCCGCCGAGCTCGGGCTCCGCCTGACGCACGAGGTCCGTGGGGATCTCGGCGCAGGGGAGCCGGTGGTGATTCGCGCCTACGAGGGGCACGACGCCTTCGGGCGCCCGATCCACGCGGCGCGCGCGGCTTCGCCCCGCGGCGTCGTCATGGCGCTCGGCCCTCCCCACGAAGGTGAGGTCATCGCGAGCGAGATCGTTTTTGGCGCGGAAGACGCGCCCCATTTGGGTCGCCCCGGGGTCGACATGAACGGCGACGGCGCCCCCGAAGTGGTGCTTCGCGACGCGCTGCGACGATTGCAGGTCGTGCGTCTCGATGGCCTCGGCTCGACCCCCATCGCGGTGAAGATGTTGGTGGCGCCCACGCGTCTTTTGGACCTCGATGGCGACGGTCGGGCCGAGCTCGGGGCCGATGTCGTGCTCGGCGCGGATGCGCCCCTCACGCTTCGTTTTCAGGTCGTCGCGGCGTGGGACGGCGCGCGCTTCAGCGACGATGCGCCCGCCGCGCGAGCCTTCTATGTCGCTCGCCGCGCGTCGCTCGAAGACCCCAAGGAAGCCCCCGAGGCGGCGACGACGGTCCCCGTGGGCACGACGCCGCCCCCCGCCGAGCTCGCCCCCGAGCCGCCCGAGGCGCGCCTCGGCCGGGCCCTCGCGCGGGCGGTCTATGCCGTGCTCGGCGCGGAAATGACCCCGAAACAAGCGCTCGTCGTCCTCGATCGGCAGGTTGTACCGAAGGACTTCGCAGCGTCCTTCGAGGGCCTGAGGGCCTACGTCGCAGGCCTACAAAACCGCGTCCCGACGCCCTGAACTTGGCCCCAGCGCGGGCGGCGTGCGACCCCTCGCCTGTGTCTCGAAAGGTCGTGCGCGCGTGGCTCTCGCCGCGCGGCTGGTTCTCCATCGTCCCTATTTTCGCGGCGTTTTGCCTGGTCTTAGGCGCGCCAGCGCGGGCCCTCGCCTGGGTCGAGGTGCACGTGCTCGGCGACGACGCGACGGTGCGCCTCGACACACAGGGCAAGGCCGAGATCGAGCACCGCGTGACCTTCCGTGTGGGTGGCGGCCCGCTCGATTCCCTGGACATTCCCGGGGTCGATGGCGACGCCGTTCCGGGCAACGACGCCTACGTCGTGAACGAGCGCGATGGGCGTTTGGGCACGCTGCGCGGCGCGATTCCGGTCAGTGCCACGGTGATCGCGCCGAAGAAGAGCGGCGCCGGCAACCCCGTCGAGCCCACGACGTTGCGTGTTTCGTTCGCGCCCGAGGGCCTGACCCGGGGCACCTACGTGCTCGTCCTGCGCTACACGACCGATCTCGCCGCTCGCGGCCTCGTGAAACGCGAAGGCTCGCTGGTCCGCGTCGCGTGGAACGGCCCCATTTGGCCCGATGGCTACGAGTCGGCACGCACCCTCTTCGCCTTCGCGGTCTCGCCTACACCGCCGCGCGTCGACGACTCCGACGGCGCCGCTAGGCTCCCCGGCGCGCCTCCCTCGGAGACCGTCTTGTCCACGGTGCGACGCACCGCCGAGCACGACGAAATCGAGCTCGTGCGCCCCTATGCACCCCTCGGCGAGTCCCTTCGCTGGGCCGTTTGGGCCGACGCGCGCGCCCTCGCCGCGCTGCCCGCTCCCGCCCCGCCCGAGCCCCCGAAGCCCACGGTTTTGCCTGCAAAGAAGGGCCTGAGCGATCCGCAGCAACGGGGGCTCTTGTTCGGCGGGGGCGCCCTTCTCTTCGCGCTCTACGCGGCCCTCGTGTCGATCAAGTCTCGGCAGGTCGAGCGCCATGGCAAGGCCCGCGCGGCGAAGCCGCGCCCCCTCGTCCCACTGCATCCTTCGCTGCGCGCTCTGTTCGGCGGTGTCGCGCTCGTCGCCGGTGTAGCCCTGCAAGTGACCCAGTCCAACGTGCTCCCGGGCGCGCTCTTGGTGCTGGTATCGGCTGGATTTGCAGCGTTTTTGACGCCTCGCTGGGCCCGCGTCGCGCGCGGTCCGGGGCGCTGGCTCTCGATCCACGAGGCCGAGGCGTTTCGCAAACCACCCCGCCCCCAAGGCGCCTTTCTCGATGTCTCTACGCGCGCCGGCAAGGTCCTCTTCGTCCTCGCGATGCTTGGCTTCGGCGCCGCGACCTGGGCGCTGAAACCCTTTGGAACGCGGCCGATGGCCATCGTGGTCATGGACTTCATCGTGCTGCTCGCGCTCTTCGGCACGGGCCGCCTGCGCGAGCTCCCGCCGGATCCGGTGGTCGACGCGGTGGAGCCCCTTTCGGCCCTCGCCAAGCGCCTTACGCGGCTCGCGAAGCGCACGGGTCCGCTCAAGATTTCGCCTCGCATTCGCGTCCCCGAGCGCTGCCCTGACGCGGACGAGCTGCGCCTGCTCGTGCTCCCCGAGCGGGCCCTCACGGGCCTCATCGGCATCGAGGTCGGGATCGTGTTTTTTCAAGGCGCGGGAGGGCCCATCGGCCTGCCCGAGATCCTCTTGCGCGTGACGCGCGGCTCACCGGCCGAGGCGGCATCGACGCGGATTGCCCGTGCCGGACGCTCGGCGCGGGGACGAAAGCCCGACGAACTCGTGATCGCGTTGGCGCCGCGCCTGCCCACGACGCGCATGACCGCGGAGCTCGTCGCGGCGCTCGCCGCGCGCTTCGTGGATCGCGAGCGCAAGCCCACGGCGGTGCGCCGCGCGGCTTGATTTAGCCCGCGAGCAAGGCCTTCAACGCTTCGGGCAGCTCGCTCACCACGGCGAACGCGGGGACCTTCGCGTCGCCGCTCCAGGTCAGCCGTTGCGCATGCAGAGCGTGTCTCGGGAGCCCCTCGATGGGCTCGGCGCCGTACAGCGTGTCCCCCAACAAGGGATGCTCGATCGCCGCAAAATGCGCCCGAATTTGGTGCCTCAGCGCCTTGGGCGCGCGGGCCTCGACGAGGGCCACGTCGCCGTGCCGGGAGAGCACCTCGAAGCTCGTGGTCGCGGGGCGCGGCGCGTTGCGCGCGACATCGCGCGGAT
>CAYLJT010000846.1:0-3595 GCA_964383995.1 uncultured Polyangiaceae bacterium | reverse complement strand
GTGGCAGCAGATGTCGGGCAGGGTGCAAGGGCCGGGGGGGCACGGGACCTCGCCTTCGTCGCCGCCCGCGCCGCCAGCGCCGCCCGCACCGCCCGTGCCTCCCATGCCGCCCACCCCGGACGTGGTGCTGCTCGACGCGGACGAGGCCGTGGTGGTCGACGTGCTGGTGATCGCTGTGGAACCGCCGCCCGCGCCGCCCATGCCGCCCGCCGACGAGCTGCTGTCCGCCGAGCTCGGGGCCTCTTGATAGCCGTCGAAGCCCACGAGGTCCGCGCAGCCGGCCGGGGTAGGCAGCAGCAAGACCGCGAAAATTAGGGCTGGAACGACGCGAACGTACCCCATGGGGCCTCGGTTCTTGGAGCTTAGTGCATGTCGCTTCGCTCGTCGTTGGCGACGACGGTCCCCGAAGGCTCGCACGCCGCTCCGCGGGCGATGCGCAGAAGCTCGTCGCGTTGGGCGCGATTGGCTTCGAGCAGGCGCCCTTCGATCAAAAAACGGGGCGGCTCGTCGGCGCCTTCGCGTTTGCAGCGGTGGACCTTGATGCGAATTTTGAGGCGCGCGAGGACCGCGCCATCGATGCGCGATCCGGGGGCCGCGGCGCGGGACGAGCGCACCGCCACGAGGTCGTCGTCGAGCGACACGAAGTCGGCCTCGCCGCCCTTGTCCCAGGTGATGGTGGCCATCAACCGCCACCCCGGCGCAGCACCTTCGCCACCGCGGCGCGGGCCTCTTTGTCCGCGTCTTTTTCGCGGATCGCCTGCCTGCGATCGGCCTTTTTGCGCCCGCGGGCGAGGGCGATTTCGACCTTGGCGCGGCCGTCCTTGAAGTAGATGCGCGTGGCCACCACGGTCATCCCGTCGCGCTCGATGGCGCGCTTGATTTCCTCGATTTCCACGGCGTGGAGCAGCAATTTTCGAGGCCTTTTGGCGACGTGCCCGAAGGCCACGTGGCCCCTTCGCTCGGGGATGTTCATGCCGTGCAGAAACGCCTCGTTGCGCTCGACCACGCAGTAGCTGTCGGTGAGATCGGCGGGGGAATCGCGCAGCGCCTTGACCTCGCTACCCGACAAGACGAGGCCCGCCTCGAAGCGCTCACCGAGCTCGTAATCGAAGGACGCGCGCTTGTTGCGCGCGATGAGCTTGATGCTGGCGTCGCGCTCGGTCGTCACGCGCGCGAACATACGCGAGCGGTGGTGTTTTTGGAAAGTCCACACCACCCGAATCGTTGCGGGCGGCGCGCGAACGTGGCACGCCTAACGCGATGTCGGCGGCCCCGCGATGCTTTCGAACACGGGCCGTTCTCGCTGCGCTGCTGTTGGCGGCCTTCACGCCGCAAGGCGCCTCGGCGCAGCCGGCACAAGCGCCCACCCCGGCCGCGGCGCCGGTGGTCACGCCACCGGTGCTCGAAGGAGCCCCCGAGGTGCTCTACCCGGAGGGCGCCCAGGGCGAGGCCGAGGTGGTGCTCGTGCTGGTGATTCAGCCCGACGGCGCCGTGGCCTCGGTGGAGGTCGATCGGGGCGACGAGCCCTTCGCGTCCGTCGCCAAGGCCTCTGCGCTCACGTTCCATTTTTCGCCCGCGACGCGCGATGGAAAGCCCGTTTCGGCGCGCATCCGTTACGCCATCACCTTCCGCGAGCCGGCCCCCGAAGAGCCCATTCCAGAGTCTTTGACCGAGACAACGCAAACCCCAGAAAAGCCGCCGCCCGCCGCCGCACCGCAGAAGCAAAAGGTCCAGAAGGTGATCGAGGTGGTGGTCTTGGGCGACCGGCCGGCGCCCACGGCGCGGACCATCACGCGCGCCGAAGTGCGGCAATTGCCCGGTGCTTTCGGCGACCCCTTCCGCGCCATCGAGGTTTTGCCCGGGGTCACGCCCATCGTCTCCGGACTGCCTTACTTCTACGTGCGCGGCGCGCCGCCCGGCAACGTCGGCTATTTTCTGGACGGCGTGCGCGTGCCTTACCTGTTTCACGTGGCCGCCGGGCCGAGCGTGGTGCACCCCGCGGTCGTCGACCGCGTGGACCTGTATTCGGGCGGCTATCCCGCGCGTTACGGGCGCTTCGCCGGCGCCGTGGTGGCCGCGGAGACCAAGGAACCGGAGCCCGACACGCATGGTGAAGGCGTGCTGCGCCTCGTGGATGTCGGAGCCCTCGTGGAGGCGCCCTTCGACGAAGGGCGCGGCAAGGCCTTGGTGGGAGGGCGCTATTCGTACACCGCAGCGGTGATCTCCCTTTTGGCACCGGAGCTGACCCTGGACTACCGCGACTACCAACTTCGCGTGGCCTACGATCTGACCCCGCACGACCGCCTGACGCTGTTCGCGTTTGGCGCCTACGACCTCTTGGCCGAGACCAAGAACGACATCAAGACCGTGCTTTTTGGCTCGGAGTTTTACCGCGCAGACCTGCGCTACGACGTCTTTCTACCCGACGATGGCAAGCTGCGTTGGGCGGCGACGGTCGGCTTCGATCAGACGCGCATCGCCGATCAGCGCAATGCCCGGGACATCTTGGGGGGGATGCGCATGGAGCTTGCGCTGCCCGTGAGCCCCGAGGCGACATTGCGCGGTGGCATGGACATGACGCTCGACCAATACCGGGCCGATCAGGCGCCGTACGGCGATCCGGAAGACCCGGATGTGGAGGCCTACAACGAGCTGTTCCCCAACCGCAGTGACGGCGCGGCGGGGGCTTGGCTCGACGTCGTCTACCGCCCGTTGCCCGAGCTGGAGGTGACGCCGGGGCTGCGCATCGACCACTATCGCTCGGGCGCCATCAGCGCGCTGGGGGTGGATCCGAGGCTCTCCGTGCGTCTGGAGGTCACCCCGGAGCTTCGCATGTTGGAGGCCTTCGGCGTGGCGCACCAACCCCCGTCGTTCGTGGTGCCCGTCCCGGGCCTGGCCCTGGCCAACCTGGAAGATGGGCTTCAAACGTCGTTGCAGGCGGCGTCCGGCGTGGAGCTGGACCTTCCCTACAACATCGTTGGCTCCTTGACGTTCTTCCAGGACATCTTTCTGGACATGACCGACACCGCGGGCCTTGCGCCCCCCGGCGACGACCGCAACCAGGCGCCCCGCAGCCAGGGCACCTCCCACGGCATCGAGGTGTACATGCGTCGCAACCTGACGAGCTCGCTCGGCGGTTTTTTGTCGTACACTTTGTCCGAGTCAACCCGCACCGTCAGCGGTATCACGATCCCCTTCGCGTTCGACAGGACGCATGTGTTCCACACCGCGCTCTCGTACGACTTGGGGCGGGGATGGCGGGCCGGCGGGCGCTTTACCTTCTACTCCGGCATCCCCAGCCAAGACACGCGCTCGGGGGTCTCCGAGCTCGAGCGCCTCAGCAACCCGCCGCGCGAGCCGAGCTATTATCGCGTCGACGTGCGCTTCGAGAAGAAGTGGACCTTCAGCGAGACCACCTGGCTGTCCCTGGTCTTGGAGGCCCTGAATGCTACCTTGCACAAAGAGTACATCCGCGGTCAGGAAATAGGCCCTGTGACCATCCCGAGCTTCGGCGTAGAAGGCGGCTTTTGACATGGACCATCGGCTTACGCTCCCTCCCTTGGCGCTGTGCGTTGGGCTCGTCGCAGCTCCCCTC
>CAYLJT010000845.1:0-3598 GCA_964383995.1 uncultured Polyangiaceae bacterium | reverse complement strand
CGATCTGGGCAACACGGTGGTCGTGATCGAGCACAACCTGGATGTCGTGAAGACCGCCGACTGGGTCATCGATCTCGGCCCCGAAGGCGGTGCGGGTGGCGGTGCCATCGTTGCGGAGGGCACCCCCGAGCACGTGGCCAAGGTGCGCGGCTCGCACACCGGAAGGTATTTGGCCCGCGCGCTGTAGCTCGGGCGACGCCTTCGACAACGGTCACTTGTCTCGGACAAGCCTACCCTGCTCCAGGGCTACTCGCTCGTCGTGTCCGAGCCGAGGATGCCCTTGCCGGGGGGCGGCACGTTCGGCATCACATGGTAGGTCGCGCGGGCCAGATCGGCGAGCGGCCCGCACGCGGCCTCACCCAGGTTGGTCAGCTCGTCCGGGTCGTCGAGCACGTTGAAGCAGTGGTACTCGCCGTCCCACTCCCGCGCTTCGAGCTTCATCGGACCTTGCATCAGGCCCCAGTTGCGAAAGCCGCACTCCCACACCCAGGTGCAGTTGGTCATCGGCACGGGCTCCACGGTGCGCTCGGGGCGCGTGAGCGGGTGACCCATCATGCGCGCGCGAAACGGCGCCAGCTCGGGGCTGTCCCAGATGCCGATGAGGTCGAGGAAGGTTGGGCAGAAATCGAGGTGCCAGACCATCTCGTTCTTCGCCTTCTTGATGCTGGCCTCCTCTTCCGGGCTGAGCGTCCCCGGCGGCGCGTCGATGAAGCCGGGCACATGCGTCTCCTCTTCGTAGAGCGAGGTGGTGTGGCCGAGCTGCCAGTGCTCACGGAAGGCTTCCCCGTGGTCGGACGTGTAAATGATGATGGTGCGCGGGCCGCTCTCGGAGGCGCGCACGTGGCTCACCAACTTGGCGACCGCCTTGTCGGACAGGTGGACGACGTTTTTGTAGTAGTTGAAAAACTGCGTGTTCATGGCCGGCGCGTTGTCTTTGGAGGCCGGCTGGTAAGGTGCGTCGTTCTCGTCGTAGGCGTACGGAAAATGCACGTTCGAATAGTGGACGACGGCGAAGAAGGGCTCTTTCAGCTCGCCCCACTCTTCGATGGCGCGGTCCGTCGCGTTCATGTCCCAGGTGCCCTCGTCGAGGGGCGCCCAGGTGTCCAGATCGGTGGCCACCGCCCGGTGCGAGAGCGGGATGTCCTGCACATACAGGCGCGCGTTTCCGAACATCAGGTTTTGGCTGGTCCAGTAGGCCGTGTCCCAGCCCGACGCGTGGGCGTACTCCCAAATCAACGGCACCGAGTGCAAGAAGCTGCGATTTTCCGTGGGCTTGATGCCGGTCCACAGGTTCGAGATCGAAATCGCGGTGGTGGAGTCGTTGGCGTGCAGTTGCAAGAGCGGCATGCGGTTCGGCAAGACCGCGTTCGAGTGTTTGGTGGGTCGGCTGCACGCCGGGTCGTACTCGCTGCAGGTGACGTCGGCGCGTTGGCTCTCCTGGAGGATGAAGAGCACGTTGCGAGGGCGGCTCGGCTTTGGCGAAAACGACGGCAAGGGCTCGGGCTTGCGCCGCTGTACGCGCAGGTCGGGCGATTCGTGGGTGATGCCGAGGCGCTCTTTCACCAGGGCCCCCAGGCCGTGGGCGTAGATCATGTCCGGCATGGTGGACTGGATCGTCCGGTAGCTGACGGGGATGATCGCCACCGCGACCAGCGCAGGCAAGGTCAGGAGCACCGTGCTGCGCGTGGGCCAGCGCCGGGGCCGCACGTAGCGCCGCGCGACACGCAGCAGCAAGGCGCCGAGCAGCAGGGCGCCGACCAAGTGCGCAACGATCGCCGGCTGGGAGAGCGGCAAGGTGCCGAACAGCGACCAGGGGATCGACTTCGAGTGGAGCTGCCCATCGATGGACAGGTAGATGTTGTAGAGGCCATGGAAGGCGCTCTGTACGCCGACCATCAAGAAGAACACGGTAACGAACAGGTTTCCTGCGAAATAGGCGACGAGGCCCCTCCGCCGCGAGGCCGCGTGCAGCAAGATGCCCCAGAACAGCGCGGACTGCGCGCACGAGGCCAGGTAGCCGTAGGAGTGCAGGCTGTCGAGCCACAATAGGTGGCGTCCGCGTCGCAAGATGTCCGAGACAAATATGGCCAAGAACGGCAAGAGCAAGGCCAGGATCCCGAGCCATTTGCGCCGGGAGCGCGCCCTCCGCCGGGCCTCTCGCGGTCGCTCCAACGTCACCGCGCGCCCGGGTGCCCGCCGTGCACCGCCGTCGCGAAGGGGATGAGCGCGCCGCACGCCGCCTCACCCAAATCGTTCTTCTCCAGCGGGTCGGCGACGACGTCGTAGCAATGCCAGGTGGTGTCCCACTCGCGGGCTTCGAGCTTCAGCGAACCTTGCATGGCGCCCCAGTTGCGCAGGGCGCAGCCCCAGACGCCCGAGCAGTTGGTCAGGCCGAGCAGCGGCGCCTGGGCGGGGGCGGGTCGAAACAGGCTCCTTCCCGGCATTTTCTCGCGGTAGGTTGCGATGGCAGGTTGGTCGTACAGGCCGAGGACGTCGAGGACGGTGGGGGTCAGGTCGGTGCTGAAGACCACCTGCTCTCTGGCCGCCTCCAGGGCACTGCGCTGGGCATCGGTCAGGGTGCCCGGTGGCGCGTCGATGAAGGCAGGAACGTGGATCTCCTCTTCCAGGATGGAGACCGTGTGGCCGAGCTGCCCGTGCTCGCGGAAGGCCTCACCGTGATCCGACGTGAAGATGATGATGGTTCGCTCGCCGTTCGGTGCCGCGCGCACCGCGCGCACCAGGTCGGCGATGGCCTTGTCCTGACGGTGCACCGCGTTCTTGTAATAGTTGCGGTACTCGTCGTTGTAGTCTTCGTCCTTGCTCTCGCGGGAGGGCTGAAACGGCACGTCGTTCGGGTCGACCCAGTAAGGTGTGTGGGTGTTTCCGAAATGCGCGACGGCGAAGAAAGGCTCGTGCAAATCAGCGATTTCACGCTTGGCGCGCTCGGCCAAGAGGAAGTCGTCGCCGCCCAAATCGATGTCCGCCAAGGGGTCCAGATCGGTCGCGCCGCACTGGTGCTTGGTGGGTAGATCTTGAACCCACAACCGCGAGTTCGCGAACATCATGTGGTGGCTCGTCCAGTAGGCCGTGTCCATGCCGGCGGCGTGCGCAAAATCGAACAAAAGCGGCGCCGTATGCAGTTCTTCGCGGCTGCGCGTTGGCTCCAGGCCCGACCACAACACGGCGAGCTGAATGGCCGTCGTGGAGCTGTTCGAGTGCATTCGCAGCAGCGGATACCGCTGTGGCAAGGCGTCGTTCAGCTCGGGGGTCACCTCGCAACGAGGTCGGTAGTCGGAGCAGGCCGCGTCGGCCCGCACGCTCTCCGTCAAGATGAACAGCACGTTCGGCGTGCCCGCGGGCCGCGGACCGAGCGGCAAGAGCGCTGGCGGCGTGCGCAAACCGGGGCGAATTTGCGCCGTTGTGCGCACACCGGTCAGCTCTTTGAGGAGGCCGCCCACGGCATGAAAATAGATGACATCGGGGGTGGACGCCTGAACCGTTCGGTAAGAGCAGGGCACCAAAAACACCGCCACGGCCGCCGGGATAGCCGCCCATTCCAGGCGCAAGCGCGCCCTTCGAGGGCGCACCAGCCGTCGAC
>CAYLJT010000844.1:0-3600 GCA_964383995.1 uncultured Polyangiaceae bacterium | reverse complement strand
CAAGGCCATGTAGGGAGGCGATGCGCGCGAGCGCGAGAGGGCTGCCCGCCCGATGCCTCCGGGTAGGCCGCTTGAGGCGCTCGGTAACGAGCGTCCCAGAGGAATGATCGTCGGCGCGTCGAGGGCGACCGAGGCGCGCAACAGAACTCGGCTTATGCAGCGCTATGACCCGAAACCCCGCGCGAGCGGGGTTTTGGCTTTGGGCCCGACATGGTTGGAGCTCAAACGATTTGTCAGTGCGCCGCGGCTTTGTGGGCCTTCGGCTTCGCGTTCCACACGCGCGTGGCGAGCACCAGGCCGACGGCCGCGACGGGCACCATCACGATCGGCCAGTAGTTCCAGTTCGCCGCCTGTTTGGCCGCCTCGCCTGTGGGCAGCAGGGGGCCGTAGATCAGCGCTTGCGCGCCGGTGCCGAGGTACACGAAGCCGTCGATGATGCCGGTGGCGACGCCCGCGTTCTTTTTTCCGCCGAAGTCCATGCTGGCTGTCCCGGACAACATGCCGTGCACGCCGATTACGCACAGGGACATGAACACGACCATCAGGCCGATGGCGGAGCTCTCGAGCAGGAAGAACGCGCCGATGGTGCCGAGCAACAGGCCGCCGTAGAGCACGCTGGCTACGGGACCGCGCCGCGAATCGAACACGCGATCGGAGATCAACCCCGCGAAGATGCCGCCCGTGATGCCGGCCACGCACAGCACGGCGCCCCAGTGATCGGCGACGAACGCGTAGCCCACGCCCGTGGCCTTGGCGAAGGGCAGGTACCACTTCATGACCGCGTTTCGCAAAAAGCCCGAGCAAAACTCGATGGCGATGATGATCAGGATCACCTTCTGCGAGAGCATGCGCTTGGCGACCTCGACGACGCCGAGGCGGGGACCGTCGTCGCCGCTCGATGCGTCGGCCGTGTCGAAGTCCTCGTGACCCGCGTCCTTGGGCGTGTCGCGGATCATGAAGAAGTCGATCACGAGGAACACGACGAGCACGAGTGCCGGGATCACGAACGCGCCCGTCATGCCGAAGGACTCGGACTTGGCGATGATTCGGCTCCAATCGTAGGAGAAATAGAGGCCGAGCGAGATCAGGATGCCGAACACACCGCCGAGCACGCCGCGCTCGCGGACGTGGAACCAGGGTGCGTTGACCTTGACGATGGAGACCGCGCCGAAGCTTTGAAAGTACATGTTGGCGCTGAACAGCAGCGTCAGCGCCGTGACCACCGTGTCGTGCGAGAGCTTGCCTTGCAGCGCCACGTAGACCACGGCGCCGAGGGCCAGGTTCATCACGGCGGCGCCCGCTGCGGCGATCAGGATCGTCGCCCGCCCGCCCCAGCGATCGGTCAAAGGTCCGTTGATGACGAAGGCGACGCCGTAGACGATCGACGCGATGCCGTCGACGCTGCCGAACTCGGCCTTGTTGATCAGCCCGAGGCTCTCCAACGTGGGTTGATTGGCCGAGAGGTTGTAGCGCCCGAAGTAGAGGAACGCGTACGTGAGGCCGAGCGGCAACCAGTTCAGCAAACGCCGCTTTTTGAAGGCGTCGGAGTGTCCCAGCTCGACCTTGGGCAGGCGCGCCAGAACCAGGCCAACGGCCGCAAGCAATAGCAAAATGGCCGAAAGCTCTTGGAGCCAAGTGGGCATCGGGGTCTCCGTTGTCGAACTGCTGCCGAAGAAGAGAAGACGCTAAATCAAGCTCACGCGCTTCATGAGCACGCCGCAAAGATCGCTCTGCGGGTTTCGGTCCCGCTCGATGGTGAGGCCTGCGCGCAGGATGGCGCTCGCGCTCTGCTCGTTGCCCAAGAACAGGTGACAGACGCCCAACATCTCGTAGTCAGCGGGCTCGTCGTAGGTGGAGACCAGCTCGGTGAGCGGGGGGATCGCCGCGCGATGGGCTTCGAGCTGGATGGCCGAGGGGTCGCGGATCGCGTCCGTCGCGCGAATCATCAAGCGCAACGCCTGGCGCTGATCCTCGGGGCGCTGTTGGCGAAACATCTCGTCCGAGAAGAGGTTTCGGTACCCCTCGTAGGCCGCGTCGAGCTGACCCTCGCGCGCGTATTTGACGATGACCTTCACTGCGCTCGTGAGCGCCTCTTTCGACATGCCGCGCAGCATACACGAAGGCGCCATCCGCCCGGACCGACCCGGGTTTTTATATTGTCGCACTTGTCCGGTCGGAAAAGTAATGTATAGTTACGCATGGCCTTTGATGCCCACGTTTCGCCTGCCGTGCCCATCGATCTGCGCCCGCGCATTGGCGCGGCCATCGACGACCTCGCGCTGAACATTGGCCGCTTGGAGCGCGGTGAGATCAGCACCGACACGTTCCGTCCCCTCAGGCTCGCGATGGGCATCTACGCGCAGCTCGCGCATGTGAAGCACATGCAGCGCGTGAAGATCCCCGGCGGACGCATGACGGCCGATCAGGTCGATGCCCTGGCCGAGATGACCGACCGCTGGGGCAAGGGGCTCGCGCACGTCACCACGCGGCAAGACATTCAGATTCATCACCTCGAAATTTCCGACGCGCCCGAGCTCTTGCATCTGCTCGCAAAGGCCGGAATTTCCACGGTCGGCGCGTGCATGGACACGGTGCGCAACGTGACGGCGTCACCGCTCGCAGGGGTGGCCGCGGACGAAGCGTTCGACGTGACGCCCTACGCCGAGGCCATCGAACGACACTTCATGTTCCACGAGCTGAACCGCAGACTGCCCCGCAAATTCAAGATCGGTTTGTCGGGTGGGCCGAGCGACAGGGCCCTCGTGATGATCAACGACGTGGGCCTGTTCGCGATGGATAAGGGCGGAGAACGAGGCTTTCGCGTGTATGTCGCGGGCGGGCTCGGGGCCACGCCCGAGGTCGCCCATCCCTGGCTCGACTTCGTGCCCGAGGCCGATTTGCTCGCGGTGTGCGAGGCCGTCGTGCACGTCTACCACCGCGATGGAGAGCGCAAGAACCGCAAGAAGAACCGCCTCAAGTTCTTGCTGCGCAAGCTCGGCGAGGCGGAGCTGTTGCGACGTCTCGACGACGAGCTTTTGCGCATCCAAAACGAGCACGGCGCCGAGCTCCGCGCCGAGCTCGCGAGCTACGTCGCGTCGTACGTGGAGGCCGCGCCGCCGGCCCTCGGTGCCGTCGCGACCTCCATCGGTGACGCGCGGTTTGCCCGCTGGAAGCGCACCAACACCGTGGCCCAAGCGCAGGTCGGCTACCGCGCCGTGACCATCAAGCTGCCCCTTGGCGACATCACAGGCGCGGGGCTTCGCCGTGTGGTCGAGCTCGCGCGCGCGTTCGGCAACGGCGAGGTGCGCGCGACGTTGACGCAAAACCTCGTGCTCCGCTGGATCCCCGAGCACCGCGTGGCCGCGCTCCATCGTGAGCTTGCGGCGGTCGGTCTCGCCGAGGCCGACGCGGATCACATCACCGACGTCGTATCGTGCCCGGGCGCCGATTTTTGCTCGCTGGCGATCACCAAGAGCATGGGCCTCGCGACGCGCATTCGCGAGCATCTTGTTCCGGAAAATGAAGGGTCAACGGGGGACTTTGTCGCAGACATCGGCCCCCTCGCCGTGAAGGTCTCGGGCTGCCCCAACTCGTGCGGGC
>CAYLJT010000843.1:0-3608 GCA_964383995.1 uncultured Polyangiaceae bacterium | reverse complement strand
GTGCGCGCGCATTGGGCGCTCTACTGCGACAACTACCTCGAAGGGTTTCACATCCCGTTCGTGCATCCGGGGCTCACCAAGACGCTCAGCATGGCGGGCTACCGCACCCAGCTTTTGCCCTATGGAACGCTGCAAATCGCGCGGGGCGCGGCGGGCGAGCCGGTGTTCGAGCTGCCCCCGTCCCACATCGACGCGGCCGATCGCATCTCGGCCTACTACGCGTGGCTCTTCCCCGCGACGATGTTGAACTTCTACCCCTGGGGCCTGTCGCTCAACGCGATTCGACCCCTCGGGCCCGATCGCACCATGGTCTCGTTTCGTTCGTACGTGTACGACGCGAGCCTGCGTGATCGCGGCGCCGGTGGGGCGCTGCATCAGGTCGAGATGGAAGACGAGGCCGTCGTCGAGAGCGCGCAGCGCGGTGTCCGCTCGCGGCTCTACAAGGGGGGTCGATTTTCGCCGCGCGAAGAAGAGGGCGTTCACGCGTTTCATCGCCTGCTCGCGCGCTTCATGAACGACGACTGATTCAACGGGCGGCGACGGCACTACGATGCGCTCGCCATGACCACGCCCCTCGGCCCTTCGGCCCTGCTCCGCACGGAAGATGAAGCCCGTTTCACCTTCACGAGCACCGCCGAGCTCGCGCCGCTCCACGAGCCCATCGGTCAAACCCGCGCCCTCGAGGCCCTGCGCTTCGGCGTGGGCGTCCGCCGCGACGGCTACAACATCGTGGCCATCGGGCCCATCGAGGCGGGCAAGTGGACCCTGGTGCGTGAGCTGCTCGAGCAAGTCTCCGCGCAACAGGCCGTGCCTCGCGACGTTTGCTACGTGCACGACTTTCGCAACCCGCAGACACCGATGCCGCTTTTGTTGCCGCCCGGCCGTGCGGTGCGCTTTCGCAAGGATGTGGCGCACCTCGTCGAGGAGCTGCGCGCGGCGCTGCCCGCGGCCTTCGAGTCGGAAGAGTTTCGCTCGCGCAAGGCCAAGCTCGAAGACGAGCTGAAGAGCCGGCAAGAGAAGAAATTGTTGGAGCTCAAACGACATGCGGAGGAGCGCGATGTCGGCCTCGTGCGCACCCCGATGGGCTTCATGGTGGCGCCGATGATGGGCGGCGAGGTCATTTCCCCCGAGGTGTTCGAGAAATTCCCCGAAGAGCGCCGCCAAGCGATCGAGGCGAGCATGGAGGCGATCAAGGCGGAGATGTCGGAGGCTTTGGAGGACGTGCCTCGGCTGGAGCGCGAGGTGCGGCGCCGCATGCGCGAGCTGGTGCGCCAGGTGGCCAGCCTCGCCGTGCGTCACCTGGTCGAAGAGCTCACCAAGGAGTACGCCGATTTACCCGAAGTTCAGGAGTATTTGGCCCTGCTCCAGGGCGACGTGCTGGAGAACGTCGATGACTTCTTGAAGCCCAGCGAGGCCCCGAGCGCGGGGCCTGCCGAGCCGGCGTTGCTCGACCTCGGGCCGGGTCAGGGGCTCGTTCGCCTTCGCCGCTACCAGGTGAACGTGCTCGTCGATCACAGCGCTTCCAAGGGCGCTCCGGTGATTTTCGAAGATCACCCGAGCTACGCGAACCTCGTGGGTCGCATCGAGCACATCTCGCAGTTCGGCGCCCTGCTCACCGACTTCAACTTGATCAAGCCCGGCAGTTTGCACCGCGCCAATGGTGGCTATCTGGCCCTCGATGCGCGTCAGCTCTTGCGCGAGCCCCACGCGTGGGAGGGCCTGAAACGAGCGCTTTTGTCGCGGGAGCTGCGCATCGAGTCGCTGGCGCAGGCGCTCTCGCTCGCCACCACGACCTCGCTCGAGCCCGGGGCCATTCCCCTCGACGTGAAGGTGGTGCTGCTCGCCGATCGCCACCTTTACTACCTTCTGGAGCAGTTCGAGCCCGACCTCGCGCGCCTGTTCAAGGTCGTCGCCGACTTCGAAGATCGCGTCGAACGCTCGGAAGAGACCGTGAATTTGTTCGCGCGATTGGTCGGCACCATCGCCGCCAAAGAGCAGCTCCGCGACCTC
Source organism: uncultured Polyangiaceae bacterium (assembly GCA_964383995.1). Taxonomy (GTDB): domain Bacteria; phylum Myxococcota_A; class Polyangia; order Polyangiales; family Polyangiaceae; genus CAYLJT01. The sequence continues at coordinate 1,598 of CAYLJT010000843.1, read as the reverse complement.
GATCCTTCGGGCGTCGCGCGGGTCGTCGAGCGCTGCGCGCGCCTCGCCGAGCGCGCGGACAAGCTCTCCACGCACCGCGGCGAGCTCACCGACATGTTGCGCGAGGCCGATTATTGCGCTGGATCCCGCGGTTCGGCGCTGATCACGGGGGACGACGTCGAGCGCTCGGTGGCCGCGCTGAACCGGCGCGAAGGGCGCATTCGCGAGCGTCTGCTGGAGGAGACTGCGGCGGGCACTTACCTGATCGACACGACCGGTTCGCGGGTAGGGCAGGTCAACGGGCTCGCGGTGTTGGCCGTGGGACGAAGCGTTTTCGGGCGGCCCGCGCGCATCACCGCGCGCGTGCGCTTGGGCCAAGGCGAGGTGGTGGACGTGGAGCGTGAGGTCGCCCTCGGCGGTCCGACCCACGCGAAGGGCGTGCTTATTTTGTCGGCGTTTTTGGGCGCGCGTTACGGCGCCGATCAACCCTTGAGCCTGCACGCCACGTTGGTGTTCGAGCAGTCCTACGGCCTCGTCGACGGTGACAGCGCCTCCACGGCCGAGCTCTGCGCCTTGCTTTCGGCCCTCGCCGAGGTGCCCCTGCGCCAGTCCATGGCGATCACCGGCTCGGTCAATCAGCACGGCGAGGTGCAGGCGATTGGCGGCGTCAACGAGAAGATCGAGGGATTTTTCGACCTTTGCGCGGCCCGTGGTCTCACCGGTGAGCAGGGCGTGATCATCCCGGCGGCCAACGTCGCCCACCTGATGTTGCGTCGCGATGTCGTCGAGGGCGCAGCAGCCGGGCGTTTTTCGGTGTGGCCGGTGCATCACGTCGACGAAGCCATCGGTCTGTTGACCGGCATCGAGGTGGGGGCGCGGACGGCGTCGGGTCGCTTTCCCGACGGCTCTCTCCATCAGCGGGTGGAGACCCGCCTGCAGGTGCTCGCCCGGCGCCGCGCCGACGCGCTGCGGCGCTAGGCGCGTCACTTCATGAAACGATGCCCCCCCAGGGCAGCACCTTGCGGAGCTTGGGGCGACCGGCTAGCGTCGTTCTCGTCACGTAACGTCACTGGCTCTCGACACGATGCTTCACTTCTCCAGCCCCGCTTTTTTGTTCGTTTGCGGGTTTGGGAGCGCTGCTCGCGCGGATGACTGGCCGACGCACCGTGTGCCGAGCGGGCTTGTCCGCAGGCACGTCACCGTTCGATCCGCGGCGGCTTCGTCGAATGGCAGGCTGATTTAGGCGCTCTTAGCGCAAGGGAAAGCCGCGAAAGCATCGCGTCATGGGCAATCGTCTTTATGTAGGCAATTTGAGCTTCAACACGAGCCAGGGGACCATCGAAGCAGCGTTCTCCAAAGCGGGGGAGGTCGTCGAAGTTGCGATGCCCACCGATCGTGAGACCGGGCAATTCCGCGGCTTCGCTTTCGTGACCATGGGCTCACCGAAGGCCGCGCAGGACGCCATCGAGATGTTGAACGGCACGGCCCTCGATGGCCGCAACATCAAGGTCAACGAAGCCCAGGAGCGCGCTCCCCGCGGTGGTGGTGGCGGCGGCGGCTACGGTGGCGGCGGTGGTGGTGACGGTGGTGGTGGTGGCGGTTGCGGTGGTTTGGGTGCG
>CAYLJT010000842.1:0-3612 GCA_964383995.1 uncultured Polyangiaceae bacterium | reverse complement strand
CAACGCCGCCACGCCGCCGTCGGACGGTTTCTTCGACGCATCGGCCACGTACATCGGCGCCTTCAAGTCCGATGACACCTGGGACCAGGGCGCCTGGGTCTCGTTCGACGCGAACTGACCTACCCCTCAGCGCGACCGGAGGCCCCCGCCCGAGGAGCTGCCCTTGCTTTCACAAGCACAGGGCGCCTTGGCGGGGGCTTTTTCTTGAACGCAGCCCGAGCCCACGGAGGTCAGGATCAGGGCCGTAACGAAGAGGGCGAGAGAGCGCATGGCGCGATCGAACCCTACCACGGCGCGGATGTCAACATACCGCGTGTCGCTAGGAGCCGGCGATCTCGATCAGGTGGGCTAGCCGCGGCACGATCTCCCCTACCGACGCTTCGCCTTTGATGGAGCCCTCGATGTGGGCCTCGCTGGCGCGGCCATCGGGCGCGGGGATGACGAACAACGGAATCAGACGTGAGACGTAGCCTGCGTCCTTCAGGCGCGCCTCGTCCTGGTCGTGATCGAGCTCGAATAGGCGGATACGGGGCAGCTTGCCTTCCAGGCGACCGGCTTCGGCGGCGGCATGGAAGCGATTGCAGGGCTCGCACCAGGGGGCCCCCACATAGACCACGAGCACCCTGCCCTCGGCCTTTGCTTTCGCGCGCTCGGCGACCACCAGGGTGGGAAGGTCGCCCTCGGGAGCGCGTACGATGTCGATGGTAGGTCCGCGGGCGGCAGGGGCCGCGCTCGGCGCCGGAACGGCCTTCCCGGCGGGCTCTTGCGGCGCCGAATCGCAGCCAAACAGTCCGAGGCAAAGGGGGAAGAGGGCAAAAGTTAGGGTGACGTTGGCCTTCATCGCGCTGGCCCTCTATGCCGGATTTTGCATGGGAAGACAACCGGAAGGGGCGACGATGTACGACATGGCCCCCGGTGGATCACAAGTTGTCCATTCCACGCTCCAGTCCCCCGGAGCTTCTGCACATTACGCGCAAAATCGCTCTCAACTGCGCATTTCGCGAACTGGCGCGCTTCCTGCTGGATGGCAAGACCGAAGGACCTCACCACCATGAAAACCTACCTCTCCCTGCTGGGCCTTGCCGCAACATCCCTCCTCGCCGCGTCGGTGGTGGTGGGCTGTGCCCCGTCCGAGGGAGACAACGGCTTCGAGGGTCCTGCGGGCGATGGATCGGGTGGATCGGGCTCTGGAAACGCGAGCAGCACGTCGTCGGGCAACGACACCATCGATCCAAGCACCACGGGCTCGGGCAGCTCGTCGAGCGGTGGCGAGGAGGTGTGCGCCACCTCCTCCGTGGAAGCCACGCTGACCCCCATCAACATGTTCATCATGTTCGACAAGTCGGGGTCGATGGAGAGCAACAACAAGTGGACCGACGCGCGCAACGCCCTCGTCAAGTTCATTCAGGATCCGTCCGCCGCGGGCCTGCGCGTGGCCCTCCGCTTCTTCCCTGAGAACGACGGCTGCGACGACAACGTGTGCAGCATCGACGCCTGCTCCCAGCCCAAGGTCGACATTGGCACGCTCACCGCCGACCAGGGCAGCGCGGACGCCCAAGAAACAGCCTTGGTCGACGCCATTCAAAGCGCAAAGACCCTGAGCAACTACGGCACACCGATGTACGCCGCCCTGGGCGGCGCAGAGAAGTGGGCGGCGGAGTACGTCGCGGCCAAGCCCAACGAAAAGGCCGTGGTCGTGCTGGTTACCGACGGCTCGCCCAACGGCTGCAACGAGAGCATCAATGCCATTTCTTCCCTCGCCGCCGACGCCCAGGCGTCGAGCGAGGTGCTCACCTACGCCGTGGGCCTGAAGGGCTCCAACGAAGGCGACATGAACGCCATCGCCACCGCGGGCGGCACGAGCAGCGGCTTCTTTGTCGACGCGGGTGCCAACGCGGTGAACGATCTCGTCGCGGCCCTGCAAACCATCCAGGGCAGTCAGGTGGCCTGTGAGTTTTCGATGCCCCAGACCGACGGCAACGGCAACAGCATCGATCCCGAGAAGGTCAATGTGCTCTACTCGTCGCAGGGCGGCGCGGCGACGACGATTGGTCAGGTGGGCGACGCCGGCTCCTGCACCGACCAGCTTGGTGGTTGGTACTACGACGACCCCAGCGCGCCGAGCACGATCACCCTCTGTCCTTCCACCTGTGCAGCCGTCCAGTCCGATCAGGCCGCAAAAGTTTCCGTTGAATTTGGCTGCGCCACGAAGCCCGCGACTTGAGGCTTCAATTCCAGGGTTTCAACGCCAGGCAAGGTCGCCGCGCCGCACAAAAACCGCGCTGGATTCGCGTTGACGCGCTGCATTAAAGGCGCTATCTTTCCAGGGTCCAATGCCGCCGAGTGTGCCGAGAGGCCGTGGTTAGGCCTCCCGTGCGCGACGAAGCCCGCCGTCGGAGGCCCGCGTGTCCAAAGCCCATGTTCCGCAGAATCGTTACAAGGCTGACCTAAGGACCTTTCGGTTCTTGCTGTTCGAACAGTTCGGGTTGGGAGACCTGCTCAACAAAGCACCCTTCGAGGCGTGGGGACAAGACGAAGTCACCATGGTCATCGACGAGGCCTACAAGTTCTGTTGTGAGGTCACGGGGCCCCTCAACTTGGTGGGTGACAGGGAAGGGTGCCGGCTGGAAAATGGTCAGGTCAAGACGCCGGAGGGCTTCTTCGAAGCTCACAAGCGCTTGAGCGAGGCGGGCTGGAAGACCATCAGCGTCAGCTCCGAGTTCGACGGCCAAGAGGCTCCCAAGACCGTCCAGGTCATCATCGAGGAGCTGCTCAGCGGCTCCAACCCGGCGTTCAACATGTACGCGGGTCTGGCCTTCGGCGCGGGCGAAGTGATCGAGCACTTCGGCACGCCCGAGCAGCGCGCCCGCTACGTGCGCGGCCTCTTCCACAGCACGCTCGGCGGCACCATGTGCCTGACCGAGCCTCATGCCGGTAGCGATGTCGGCTCCTCGCGCACCACGGCCAAGCGCCTGCCCGATGGCACCTTCGCCATCAAGGGCACCAAGATGTTCATCTCGGGCGGCGATCAAGACCTGACCGATAACATCATCCACCTGGTGCTCGCGCGCATCGAAGGCTCGCCCCCCGGCACGAAGGGCCTCTCCCTCTTCATCGTCCCCAAGAAGCGCATCAACGCCGATGGTAGCCTGGGCGAGGACAACGACGTCGCCGTGGCCGCCATCGAGCACAAGATGGGCATCAACGGCTCTTCCACCTGCGTCTTGAATTTCGGTGAGAACGACCGCTGCATTGGCGAGCTGGTCGGCAACGCCGAAAACGTCGGCATGCCGCAGATGTTCAAGCTGATGAACATGGCGCGCATCTCGGTCGGCGTGCAGGGCGTGGGCGTCGCCTCGTCGGCCTACCTCTCGGCCCTCGACTACGCCAAAGAGCGCAAGCAAGGCGCCCCGATCCACGCCTGGAAAGACGCGACGGCGCCCCGTGTCCCCATCATCGATCACGCGGACGTGCGCCGCATGCTGCTCGACATGAAGGCCAAGGTAGAGGGCATCCGCGCGCTGATCGTGAAGCTCGCCCACCATCAAGATCTGGTCACGGTCAACGGTGGCAAGGACGACGCTGCGGCGGCCTACCATCAAGGTCAGGTCG
>CAYLJT010000841.1:0-3613 GCA_964383995.1 uncultured Polyangiaceae bacterium | reverse complement strand
ACCCGACGTCCTCCAGCTTGCGGCACACGATCGGATCGTCGAGGCAGTAGGGCAGGACCACGAAACCTTCGCTGACGAGCACCTTCGCGGCCTCGAGCGTGGCCTCGTTGTCGGGGAAGAGGGTGCGCTCGTCGCCGATGACCTCGAGCTTCACGAGGTCCGAACCGAGCAGCTCCCGTCCGAGACGCGCGGTGCGCAGGGCGTCCTCGACGTTGTAGCAACCAGCCGTGTTGGGCAGCAGCGTGAAGCGCCCCGACGTGAGCAGGGCCATCATGGAGCCTTCGCCGCGGCTCTTCAGATCGACCCGGCGGACCGCCACGGTGACGACCTCGGCACCGGAGGCGACCAGGGCGCGCTCGGTCTCGTCGAGGTCTTTGTATTTGCCCGTGCCCACGAGGAGGCGCGAACGAAAGCGATATTTTTCGATCACCAAGGCGTCGGAGTCCATGGGTGTCCTTTCAGCGGGGGGTCGTAACGCTGCGCTGGGCTGGGCGTAAAGCGTGTCGCTCGTGTTAAGCTTCCGCGGGCATGCGCCGCACCCTCCTTGCTGGCTTCGCCGCCCTCGCTGCCTTCGTCCTCGCCCCGACCGACGCGCCGCTTCAGGTGCCCTCTGCGGAGGCCGCCGTCAGCGTGCAGGTCTCTGTCGAAGAGCTCGCGCGTCAATCGGCTGCGGTCATTGTCGGCAAGGCCCTCGAACGCACCTCGACCTGGGAAGAGCTGGCTGGCGGGCGACGCATCGTGACGTACACGCGCGTCGCCGTCGAAGAGACGATCGTTGGATCTCAAACGAACGAGGTGATGGTGCGCACGTTGGGCGGCGCGGTGGGGCGTGTCGGCCAACAGGTCTCGGGGGAAGCGACCCTGGTCTTGGGGCAGCGGGCCGTCCTTTTTCTCACCGACGACGGCCCCGTCAAGGTGGTGACGGCGATGGCGCAGGGGCACTACCCGCTGATCGAAAATGGCGGCGAAGTCAGGCTCTCGGCGAGCGCGGACGCCGGCACCGTGTTGCCCCGGCGGGGCCCGGCCATCTCCGCCCTCGAGGAGCTCGTGGGCTTGCCCTTGGGTCGCGCCGAAGATCGTGTGCGCGCGGCGTTCGCGGCCACGCACGCGCAGGGCACGCCGTGAAGCAAATCGTCACGGCCGCCGTCACCGCCCTCGCCGTCCTCTCTGTCTCGGACGCTGCGTTCGCCTATTGTCGAACGGCCTCGTGTCCCGGAGGCGTGACCGGCGCCCAATGCGTCCCCGCCCAGGCCGGCGATTGCGGGGTCCTCCTCGCGTGGCCGTCGCCCTGTGTCCAGTTTTGGCTCCAGGAAGACGCGTCGAACCAAGTGACGCTGGCCCAGGCCGAAACCGTGTTTACCGCAGCCTTTCAGGCGTGGACGGGGGCCGCGTGCGGCTCGGGAACGCCCGGGATTCGGGCCACGTACGGCGGCCCCGTGGCCTGCACCGAGCACGAGTACAACCAGCAAGCGGGCAACGCGAACATCATCGTCTTTCGCGACGCCGAGTGGCCCCACCCAAGCAAATCGACGCTCGCGTTGACGACCGTCACCTACAACCTCGACACCGGCGACATCTACGACGCCGACATGGAGCTCAACTCCGCGACGGTGACGTTCACGGTGAGCGACTCCAGCGTACAGTACGATCTGCTCTCGGTCGCCACTCACGAAGCCGGCCATTTTCTAGGCCTTTCGCACTCGGTGTCGTCGGCGGCCACCATGCGCCCCGACTACATTCCGCAGAGCACGATGCTGCGCGATCTCGACAGCGACGACATCGCGGCCATCTGCGACGCCTACCCCCCCGCGAACGTCCCTGCCAGTTGCGACGACACGCCGAGGCACGGCTTCTCGGGGCTGTGCGCCGCCGATCAGCCCACCACGACCGAGACAGAAGACTGCGCTTTCGGCCGAAATGAAGGCTCACGCGGCGTTTGGCTGAGCACGCTCGGTCTCCTTGTGTGGACCGCGGTCCGCCGCTCCAAGCAACGCCGTTCCCGATGAGCGTAGCCGATCCCGAGGTCGTGATCGCGGCGGACGCCGCGGTCCTCGCCGAGGTTTGTGCTCGCGCGGCCGCGGCTCCTGCCATCGCTCTCGACGTGGAGGCCAACGGGCTCTTTGCCTACCGCGCCCGGCTTTGCCTCGTCGAAATGGCTTTTTTTGAAGGCGACAAGCTGGTGGTTGCGGTGCTCGACGCGCTGGCGACCAGCGTGGCTCCGCTCGCTTCGCTGTTGTCGAGCCAGGGTCCCCCCAAGGTGTTGCACGATCTCGCGTTCGACGCGCGCCTGCTCGCCCAGCAGGGCATCGAACTCGGCTCGGTGAGGGACACCTCCGTCGCCGCGATGCTGCTAGGCGAGCCCCGAACGGGCCTTGCGGCGATCGTCGCCAAGGAGCTCGAGCGCACGCTCTCGAAGGAGCTTCAATCGCACAATTGGGCCCTTCGACCCCTGGAGCCCGCGCACCTCGAGTACCTGATCGACGACGTCCGCTACCTCCTCGATCTCGACGCGCGTCTGAGCCAGCGCGTCCGCGCCGAGGGCATCGACGACGAGGTTCGATGCGAGGTCGAATATCGCCTCGCGGGGGCCCTCGCGCCGGAGGAGCCGCGTCCCGCCTTTACGCGCCTTCGCGGCGTCGGGGAGCTCGATGGACCCGGGCGCGCCGTGGCGCGGCGGCTCACGATGGAGCGCGATGCCATCGCGGAGGATCTCGACGTGCCTCCGCACCAGGTCTTGTCGAACGCGGCGATCATCGAGCTCGCGAAGCGACGCCCGACGGAGGTCTCTGTGGTCGCCAAGATAGCCGGCCGCGGCGCCCCCCGTGCGGGCCGGTTTTGCGCGCTGATCGCCGAGGGTCTGGCCGACGGCGACGTGCCCGAAGGCGAGCTCGCGCATGTCGCGTCGGCCAAGCTCGATCGTGAACGTGTGGCGCGCCAGCGCGCAAAAGAGCTTGTATTGCTGAAGTTTCGCAAGGCCGAGGCGGAGCTTCGCCACGTGCTCGATCAGGTGGTGATGCCGGGCCACTGTCTCACGCACCTTGCTGCGATCGCCGCAGAAGGGGAGGTGACGCGCGCGATCATCGAGGCCGTGCCCGGCTTTGGCGCGCAGCGGGCGGCCCGCTACGCCGACGAGCTCGTGGCGCTTTTGTCGGCGTAAGCGCTGGTCTTCGGGGGCAGGGGCTTCAAGCCCGCGTCGCGGATGAGCGACGCGTCTTCGTCGGCCTCGGGGTTGGGCGTCGTGAGCAAGCGATCCCCGTAAAATATGGAATTTGCGCCCGCGTAGAGGCAAAGGAGCTGGGCCTCGCGCGCGAGCTCGGTTCGCCCCGCGGAGAGTCGCACGTGGGCCTCCGGCATCATGAGCCGCGCGACGGCGATCATGCGCACGAGATCCAGCGGATCGACCGGGGGCAGATGTTCAAGGGGGGTCCCCGCGACGCGAACGAGGGCGTTGACCGGCACGCTCTCGGGATGCGGCGAGAGGCAGGCGAGCTCGACCAACATCGCGCAGCGATCGCGGATGCTCTCGCCCATGCCGATGATCCCCCCGGAGCACACGGTGATCCCAGCGGTCCGCACGGCGCGCAGCGTGCGCAGACGGTCCTCGTAGGTGCGC
>CAYLJT010000840.1:0-3626 GCA_964383995.1 uncultured Polyangiaceae bacterium | reverse complement strand
CTGTCCAGGCGTTGGTCGCCGGGTCGTAGAGCTCGGCCGTTTGCGGCGTCGTGCTGCCCCCGACCGCCAGCACCCTGCCGTCGTTCAACAGGAAGGCGTCGTGCCCCGTGCGCGCTTGGATGGCGTTGCCGGTGCTCGTCCAGGTGCCGGTGGCAGGGTTGTACACTTCGCCGAAGTTGCCCCCGGAAACAAGCACCCTGCCGTCGGCCAACACCGTCGCGACGTGGCTCACCCGCGTCAAGCTCATGCTGGCGGTCGCCGACCAGGTGTCCGAGACAGGATCGTACAGCGCCGCGGACGACAGGGGCGTGCCCGCCGTGCCCGTTCGCCCGCCCGCGACCAGGATACGGCCGTCGTGGAGCGCGGCCTGTGCGTGGAAGGCGCGGGGCGCGGGGAGGGGTGCCGCGGGGCTCCAGGTGTTGCTCAAGGAGTGGAAGATCTCCGTGCTCGCGGTGATGGAAAAGGACCCTTGCACGAAGCTGTCTTGTCCGCCAACGGCGATCGCGTCGCCGCTTGGGAGCGCCGACAAGCCGTGCTCCACGCGGGGCGTGGCCATGTTGGCCACCACGATCCAGCCATTGCTGGCCGGCTCGAACAGCTCGGCGTTGCTCTCGTAGTGGAAGGTCGTCCCGCTGAGCTTGGACTGCCCGCCGGCGACGAGCAGCGCGCCGTCTGCGAGCCGCCCACCCTCGCGGTTCTCGAAGTATTGCCGCATGTCCGCCGTGGAGACGGTGTCAACGCAGGTGCAGGCATCGCCCACGCCGTCGATGTTGGCGTCGACCTGCTCCAGATTGCGGTAAGTGTCGCAGTTGTCCCACGTGTCGACGACCCCGTCGGCGTCGCCGTCGGCGCCGGGAATGCTGCACGTGAGCCGCTGTCCACTGCCTGTATAGCCAAATTGGGTGACCTCGCCGCCCACGGTAAGAACGTCACCCCCGACCAGCTCGGCCGCCGCGGTGATCACGATGCGCCAGGGCATGACCGGCCCCACAGACCAGGTGTCCAGGCTCGGATCGTAGATGAAGTAAGAGTTTGAGGCCGTGCCACCGAGCACGCCGATCTTCCCCGAGGCGAGCTTGACGACCACGTGGCGCGCGCGGGCGGCCGGCATGGGAGCGATGGGGCTCCAGCTATTCGTGGCCTCGTCGTAGGCGTAGCCCGCCGCGGTCGTGGCGCCACCGTCGATGCTCGTCGGCCTGCCATCGGGCAACATCGTAAAGGTGCGGGTGGCGACGGGGATGGGCGCCGCGGCCGACCAGGTGTCGGTAGCCGGGTCGTAAATCTCCGCCGAGGTCATGGTCAGTGAGTTGATGTCGACGCCGCCGACGACCAACACCTTTCCCGAGGGGAGGGGCGCGACATGCGGGATGATGCGTCCGGTGCCCATCGGCGCGGCCGGTGACCAGGTGTCGGCCCCGGGGTCGTAAATCTCCACGGTGGTCTGCGGATTCCAGCCGCTCGCCGTGGTGTAACCGCCGACGGTGATGACCTTGCCATTGCCCATCAGCGCCGCCGAGAACGACTTGCGCGGGGCGGTCAGACTGCCACGCACGGTCCACGTCGAGGTCGCTGGGTCGAACGACTCGCAGCTCGAGAGCTCGCTGCCGATGCCGTTTCCCGTGAGGCCGCCAATCAAGAACAGGTGGCCGTTCGGGAGGGTGACCGGGACGCCGCGATAACGCAGATTCACGGGGGGCGGGCCCAAGGACCAGGTGTTCGTGGTCGCATCGAAGAGGCGGGTCGTCGTGCCTCCGGTGATCATCAACGCGTTCCCTTGCGCCAGAGGGAAGATCGTCTCAAACGCCGCGCCCCCCGAGTTGCCCACGCCAATCCACGAGCCTGCACCGCAGGAGAGGTCTTGTTCGGCCGCCTCCAGCGCTTCGCCGTCGGCGGAGGGAGTCTCGCTCGAGCAGCCTTGGGCGGCGGCGAAGAAGCCGAGGAGCGCTGCGCTTGCGATCGAACGATGGGTTCGTGAGGGAGGTCGGGGCATGGAATCTCCAGTCCACAAAAATATAATTTAGCTTACAACACATTTCCCGGTAGCTGTTAGGTTCATTTCGGGCGGCGCTATTTTTCTACCGACGGACCGGCTGGGTCACGCGTGCCCCAGGGGGCCGTAGTTTCCTCCGCGGTCCGCCATGCCGGGTCTAGGGTCCGCGTCAGCTCCCTGACGCTCGCGCTTGCGGAGGGCGCGGCGGCACGCGCAACAGCGTAGAACCACGTTCATCGCGACGGGGCACCGGTCTTGCCAATGGCTGGACCCATGCGTAAGCACCTTGGCGCTCCCATCTTCCTGTGCAGTCTCCTCTCAACGCTCGCCCTCGCCGCTTGCGGGAGCGACACCGTGTTGCAGGCGCCCGCCTCCACATCGACCAGCGGAGCTGGCGCGGGCGGTGCCGGCGGTGAAACCACGGTCTCCACCAGCGTGGGGACCGGCGGTGCCGGGGGTGTCGGGTTACCCGATCTACCCACTGGCATCACAGAGATCGACGGTACCGACTACAACCTGCCCACCGACGATCTAGCCCCGTTTGGCGATGCCTTCGGAGAAATTCCAGTCCTAGGCCTCGGGGAGAGCGTGCACACCTCGGGGGGCTACTACGCGATGAAGGCGCGGCTCATCCGCTACCTCATCCAAGAAAAGGGGTATCGGGTGTTCGCCATCGAGAACCCGAGGAGCGAGACGTTTTCGGTGGGCGACTACGTGGCCACCTGCGAGGGCACGTCGATCGCAGCCATGGAAGGCCTGTTTGGCGTCTGGGCCAGTGTCGACATGATGCTCTTGATCGAGTGGATGTGCGCCTGGAATCAACAGCACCCGAATGACACGGTAAAGTACGTTGGCTTCGACGCGCAACAGCCTTGGAAAGACATCGCCGAGATCGAGGCCTTCCTGACGGCCGCCGATCCCGCCGCGGCGCCCTCGTTGCGCGCGGCGATCGACACCTGCAACGGGGTGGATGCCGTGGACGCTGCCGACTACTACGCGCACTACTACGGCAGTGCTTATGCCTACGAAGACTACAGTGCGTGCCTCAACGGGCTCGCCGCCATGGACCTCTACCTATCGACCAACGAGCCGGCCATTGTCGCTCAGGTGGGGGCCGACGCGCTGGAGCTCGGGCGCATCGCGATCGTCAGTCTGACCTCGTGGCAAGACGAAATTTACTACTCCAACACCGACGTCCCGGCCTCCTACGAGGCGCGCGATCTGGCCATGGGCGCGATCCTTCTGCGTACACGTGACCTCTTGTTTCCCAACGAAAAGACCATCGTTTGGGCCCACAACTACCATCTGACCCAGGCCCACGCCGGCGTCTACACACCGGGCATCGGCACCGCCCTCACCATGGGGACCGCCCTGAAGCAGTCCTTGGGCGACGACTACGCCGCCGTCGCCCTCATTGGCTACGACGTCGGCATCAACTGGCCCGGTGTAGGCACGGGCAGCCAAGGCGTGGCCCCGGAGGGCTCCATCGAGGCCCTGCTTCACGGGCTGCAACGGCCTTACCTGTTCGTCAACTTCGACACTGTGTTCATTTCGGACTTCATCGATCTCGGCACGGCCTATTCGATGGGGTACCCGGTCACCGAGAAGGTGCGCCCCGAGGAGCAATACCGAGGCG
>CAYLJT010000839.1:0-3651 GCA_964383995.1 uncultured Polyangiaceae bacterium | reverse complement strand
CCTTGACCCCCAGTCAAGTGCGCTAACCAGGCTGCGCTACGCCCCGGGCCTGTTCAATTGCGGCGGACCGCGTTTGAACGAGGGCGAGCCTAGTCGATGCGCCTCGGATTGCAACAAACATCGTCGCGGGTCGAAATTATCCCTTTTGCTTGCGGGCTTCGGCTTCGGCGCGCTTGGCTTTGATGAACGCGATGCCGCTGTGCGTCGAGCCGAGCAGGGTGGACTCGGCTTGAAACAACATCTCCGCACCAAACTGCTTCACGAGCCCCGCGCGCACGATGGTTTGGTACATCGCCGGTCGCAGTCCCGTGAGCACCATGCAGCCGCCCTTCTCCCGCGCGTGCTCGGCCACGTGGGCGAGGGCCTCGGCGCAGGTGGCGTCGAGGTTGTTGGCCTGCATGAGGCGGACGATGACGTAGCCCGAGCCCTCGTTCACGACGCGGGTGAGGCGCCGCGCCAGCTCCTCCGCGGTCGCAAAGAAGAGCTCGCCCTGAACGTCGATCAAAGCGAACTCCTCGTCCTTCGACACGGTCAGAGGGCACTCTTCGAGGTCGCCATGGCTCTCGCGCAGGGACATCAGCCGCAGGCCCTCGGCCCGCTTCAGCGCCAACGCCACCGACACCGCGATGCCCAAGAACAACGCGTATTCGAGGTGCGGAATCAGCAGCACGCCGCAAAACGTCGTGAGCAAGACGACGCGATCGGTCTTCGTCGCCTGCAGGGCCAGGCGGACCTTCGCCACGTTGACGAGCTTGAGGCCGATGTGGATGAGCGTGCCCGCGAGCACCGCGATCGGAATGTGGTTCGCGGCGGGAGCGAACAACATCACGATGACCAGGATGAGCACGCCCGAGATGATGCCGGCCATGCGCGTCATCGCGCCCGAGTCGTAGTTGATGGCCGAGCGCGAGAAGGAGCCCGACGATGCAAAACCGCCTACGAAAGCCGCGCCGATGTTGCACACGCCTTCGCCGACGAGCTGCCGGTTGGCGTTGAACGGGTGGCGGGCCGTCGACGCTAAGGCCTTCGCGATGGCGATGGCCTCGACGGCGCCGAGCGTGGCGATCGCTATCGCTGGCTCGAGCACCGACGCAAGCTCGTCGAAGCTGAAGGAGCGAATGTAGAGCTCGGGGAGCTCGCGGCGGATCGGCTGAATGTCTCGGACAAGTTTCACCGCGTCTTCCAGGTTGGCGGGGTGGCCGAGGGCGAGCTCGAAGGACACGGTGCTGAGCACCAACACGGCGACGAACGGCGCAGGAATGCGGCGCCCGAGCTTGGGCTCGGCCCATTGCAGGAGACGCACGAGCGCGAAGGTCCCGACGCCCAGGCCCACCGCGAAGACGTTGGCAGAGCCCAGGCTCACGACGGCCCGCGCGAAGTCGAAGAGGCAATTGTGCGGCGGGGTCCAACCTCCCAACACGATCGATGCTCCGAGCACCGACTTCTCGATGCCGAGCAGGCCGGGCAGTTGATTGACAGCGATGTAGATGCCCGCCCCGGCCGTGAACCCCGTCAACACGGGCTCGCTGACGAACCGCGTGAAGGTGCCGATGCGCGCGACCGCCGCGGCGAGCTGCATCGCGCCGACCATCAGCGTCAGCAGGAACATCATCCGCATCGGCTGGTGACCGGCCGTCAAGACCGCGACGTTGGCCGCCAGCACCACGGAGATCGCGTTGGTCGGACCGTCCACCAAGAACTCGGAGCTACCAAAGGCCGCTCCCAGGATGGAGGCCGCGACGGCAGCAAAAATCCCGGCGATGGGGGGCATGTTCGCGATCAGCGCGTAGGCCATCGCTTGCGGGATCGTGAACAGCGCGACGGTGAGGCCAGCGACGAGATCGAACTTCGCTTTGCGAGGCGTGTACGCCCTCAGCGTCGCGACAAACGGAAAGGCCCGCTCAAACGTCGTGCGAATGGGCGGTGGAGCATCGCGGGGGATGGACGTCATGTTGGTGCTGCGCGAAAACACCATAGGATCGCCAAGTCGACGACGCGCTCAACAAAGTTCGCCGTGAGCGTTCGTTTGCGTCGCCCTTGCAACGCAAGTCGGCCCCTGGCACCGTCGCGCCATGACACGTGCGCACCTCTTTCTTCTTGCGATCTCTGTTGCAGGCGTCCTGGCAATCCCGGCTTGCTCCGACTCGGACAGCGAAGGCTCAAGCTCCTCGGGCTCGCAAGCCACGCCTTGCAACGAGGACCCTTTTGGCTGCCCTGCGGGTCAGACCTGCTGGGTCAGCGGCTCGCAGAGCGCGCCCGTGTTCGAGTGCCTCAATAGCGGCCAGGGACAGATCGGCGAAGACTGCAAAAACTACATCGGCCAACCGACCTGCGCAGACGGTCTCACGTGCTTCTCGGTCGCGGGCTACCCCAACGTGTGCACGCCCTTCTGCGACTCGACGGACCCCGCGCACGCCTGCCCCAACAGCGGCAAATGCGTGCAAATCGCGCTGCCCGGCACGGCCGCGACCTACTTCGCCTGCGAGCCCGAGGCGGGCGGTGAGGGCGGCGGCGGTGGCGGCACCGGCGGCAGCGGCACGGGTGGCGGCGGCGGCACGGGCGGAAGCTGACGCGCTCGGGCCGTAAATGGGCGTTCGGGGGCCCGAGCATGGTAGGCTTGGGCCCGTGAAATCCGCAGTTTTGGCCCTCTTCCTTGCCTGCTCCACCATCTTCATCGCGCTCGGATGCGGGGCCCGCGCGTCCCTCTACGACGGACCTCCCCCTGCCCAGGGCAGCGGCGGCAACGGCGAAGGGGGATCGTCGTGTCTGCCCGATGGAAATAGTTGCACCTCCAACGAACAGTGCTGCGGCCTCGCCTGCAACGATGGGCAGTGTCGGGGCTCATCGTGCGCCGACTTCGCGGAGCCCTGCGGGGCCACGCCGTGCTGCGGCCAATATGTGTGCGCCAACGGGTTTTGCGCGGGCGGCGGTTGCTTGCCCGATGGCAGCGCCTGCCAAAACAACGACAACTGCTGCAGCGGCCCCTGCGGGCTCGACGGCATTTGCAACGGTTGCACGCAGACGGGCCAGGGCTGCACCTTCGACATCGAGTGTTGCGGCGGCTTCTGCGCGGCGGGCGTGTGCGCCAACGGTTGCACGGGCGATGGCGGGTTTTGCCTCGACGGCGGCGATTGCTGCAGCGGCGTGTGCAGCAACAACAAGTGCGGCCAGGACTGCCAGCCCGACGGCAACTTCTGCAACACAGCGACAGACTGCTGCAATGGCGTGTGCACAGGCAACATCTGCGGGCCCGCGTGCCAGCCCGATGGAGGCTTTTGCTCTTCGCCCGGGCAGTGCTGCTCGATGTTCTGCCTCGGAGGGAAGTGCGGCAAAGGCTGCATACCCGACGGTGAGTTCTGCGCCAGCGCCGGGGAGTGCTGCAGCGGTCAATGCACGAACGGTGTGTGCGGCGGCGGCTGCGCGGGCAACGGCACCGGTTGCTTCGACAACGCCCAGTGTTGCAGCGGCTTTTGCGGCGGAGGCGTCTGCCAAGATCCCCCGGGCTGCGGCCACGATATCTGCGTGACGGGCTCGGCTCTCGGACCCCAATGCAACCCCTGCAGCGCTCAGATTTGCGCGGCCGACCCGTTCTGCTGCCAAATCAACTGGGACGGCCTGTGCGTGAGCGAGGTCGCGAGCGTGTGCGGACAG
>CAYLJT010000838.1:0-3655 GCA_964383995.1 uncultured Polyangiaceae bacterium | reverse complement strand
GGTGTACGCCTCGCTCCGCGCCACGGACGGCCACGACGGCCACGCGCCCCTCCGGCGCGAGGCCGTGTTCGCCGCCCGTCACGACGCGCTGTGCGTGGTCGCCAAGCTCCTCGACGAAGACACGACGCTCGCGTTTCTCCACGGCGAGCAGCGTTTCGGCCCCGGAGGTGCGTTCGACGCGCTCGTCTTGGGCCCGCACCTCGACGACGAGAGCACGGGGCTCGGCGACGTCTTCGTCGACGGCCAGATCGATCGCATCGACCGCTCCGCGGACGGCAAGGCCCTGCGCATCATCGACTACAAGACCGGCCGCACGCCCGATCCCGACGAGCACGGGCACACGGTGTTTCAATTGCCGCTCTACGCAGAGGTCGCGGCGCAGAACCTGGGCGAGCCCGCCGCGTTGTCCGGCCAATACGTACGCGTGAAGGTCAACGGTGGGGTCGACGTGCTGCCCCGCGACCAGGCCAAGCGCTCCATCGACGGTGCCCTCCGCCACCTCGCGCAGAAGAACGCCCGGCGCGCCGTGCTGCGGCTGTGGCTCGGGCGCGTCGCGCCGCGCCCGAGCCACGCGTCCATGTGCGCCCACTGCGACGCGCGCGACGTGTGCCGACGGCCCGCGGTCATGCCCGTCGAGCGCGAGCCCGATTCGTAGTCGCGTCTCCCTCGACAGGGCGCCCCGCGCAGGCGTAGAACGCGCCCATGAAATCCTTCGTACGCACCCTTTTTGTAGCCGTTTTGTTTGCTGCTCCCGTGGCGTGTGGCGCGCCCCCCGAGCCCCATGCGCCCGACGCCGAAGGTCACCACCACGGCGAGGGCGAGCACCACGGCGAAGGTGAGCACCACGGCGAAGGCGAGCACCACGGCGAAGAGCACGGCGCGATGCCCGGCTCGCTGCACGACCTTCACGAGATCCTGGCTCCCCTGTGGCACATGGCCGAAGGCGCCGACCGAGTCGCGAAGATTTGCGATCAACAGCCGGCCTTGCTCGATCGCGCGAAGAAGGTCGCCGCCGACGCGACGCCCGAGGCTGCCCGCGCCGACGAGGCCGGTTGGAAGGCCGCGACCCAGAAGCAGGTGACCGACCTCGGCCCCGTGGCCGCGGCCTGCGCGACCCCCGACAAGGCCTCCGTTACGGCCGCCTTCAGCACCGTCCACGACGACTTCCACGCCCTGCTCGAGCGCCTCGAAGCGCACAAATGAGCCGATGAGCGAGCGGGCCACTCCCCACGCCGACGCCGTCGTCTACGCCCAAGCCAACGACGGCGTTCGGCTCGCGTTGCACCGCTACCACGCGCGCGGAACGCCCCGATCGCACGCGGTCGTCTTGTGCCACGGGCTCGCCGCCAACCACTTCGCGTTCGACATCGCGCACGAGGTCTCCCTTGCGCGCCACCTGGCCCAACGCGGCTACGAGGTGTTCGCCGTCGAGCTGCGCGGGCACGGTCAGAGCGATCGACCCAAGCCCTTGCTCTGGGCCTTCGACGACTACCTCCTGCGCGATCTGCCGGCCCTCTTGCGCGTCGCCTCGGGGGCCGTTCATGGCAGGCCCGTGCACTACGTTGGGCACAGCATGGGCGGGCTCCTCATCTATGCGCACTTGGCCCTAGGCAAGTCGTCGGATCTAAGGTCCGCGGTGACCGTCGGCTCCAGCCTCGACTACAGCGTGGGCGCCAGCGGCTTCCACCGCCTCGCGCCGTTGTCGCGGTTGCTTCAGCACATCCCGGCCGTTCCGGTGCACCTCGTCGCGCGCGCCTCTTCCCGCATCGCCAGCCGCATTTCCCCGTTCGAACGGTTTAATGTTTGGAGCTCAAACGTTCATCCCGAGCACTGGCGAAGGGTCTGCCAACACGGCTTTCACCCCGTCGCGCCGCCGGTGATGATGCAGCTCGCCTCCGCGCTCGGCCCCGGCGGTTTGGCTTCACAAGACGGCAGTCGGGCCTATTTTTCCAATCTCCACGAGGCTCGAGCGCCGGTCCTGGCCCTCGCGGGGGACATGGACCGCCAGTGCTCGCCCGAGGCCGCCGAGCACACGCTCTCCGCCCTCGGCTCGCCGATACGTCGGCTGGCGATGTTTGGCCCCGCCTACGGCCACGCGGATCACTACGGTCATTTCGATTTGCTCATCGGCCGCCGCGCCAAGTCCGAAGTCTTCCCCGTCATCGACGCCTGGCTCGATGGCCACGACAGCCTTGAAACGAAGGAGATCCCATGAGCCTAGACCTTCGCCCCGCGGCGGTGAGCGGCGCCGCCGGATTCATCGGCTCGGCCGTCGTACGACGCCTTTTGGCCTCCGGCCGTCGCGTGCGTCTGCTCTTGGAGCCCGGCGCTTCGACGCTCAACACCGACGACCTCCCCGCCTCCGAGGTCGAGCGCGTGACGGTCGATGTCTGCGACTACGAGGGCATGGCGAGGGCCCTCGACGGTACCTCGGCCTTCTACCACTTGGCCGCGATTTACCGGGTTTGGACGCCGGATCCGCGGGCCATCTACCGGGTCAACGTCGAGGGCACGACGACGTCCTTGCTGGCCGCGAAGGCCGCGGGCGTACCGCGCATCGTCTACACATCGTCGATCGCCGCGGTGGGCCTGGCCGAAGAAGGCAAGCTCGCGGACGAGACCTACCCGTTCAACCTGTTCGAGATCGCCAACGAGTATTTGCTCACCAAATGGCTCTCCGAGCGCATCGCGATGGACTTCGCTGCGGCCGGGCTGCCCGTCGTCGTCGTCAATCCGGCCTTCCCCTTCGGCCCCCGCGATCGCGCGCCCACGCCCACGGGCAAGATGGTCCTCTCGATGCTCCAAGGCCGCGTGCCGGGCTACGGTCCCGGGGGTTTTTGCGCCGTCGACGTGGACGACGTGGCCATAGCTCACGTCACCGCGGAGACCCGCGGACGCGTTGGTGAGCGCTACATCCTCGGCGCGCACAACGTGAGCTTCCGCGAGTTCCTAGAGGTGTGCGCGCGGGTGAGCGGCAAGAAAATGCCCCGGCTCTACATGCCTGGATCGCTCGGCACGCTGGCCGCGACCGCCATGGAGCTGTGGTCCGACCACGTGACCCACAAGGAGCCCTTGGCCACGCGTAAGAGCGTCCAATACCTGCAAAAGAACGTGTTTTTCGATTGTTCGAAGGCGAAGCGAGAGCTCTTGATGCCGGTCACACCGCTCGAAACGACGATCGAACGAGCGGTGCGCTTCTTCCGCGACGCCAAGATGGTCTAATCGTTTGATCTCAAACGAATCTCACATGCGCTCGACGGCCACCGCGATGCCTTGACCACCGCCGATGCAGGCGCCGCCGATGCCCACGGCCTTGTTCTTCCGGCGCAGCGTGTAGATGAGGTTGGCCAGGATGCGCGCGCCCGAGGCCCCGAGCGGGTGGCCGAGGGCGATGGCACCGCCGTTCACGTTGCTGCGGTCCTCGGGCAGGCCGAGCTCGCGCTGAACGGCCAAGAACTGCGGCGCGAAGGCCTCGTTGACGTCGAACAGGTCCACGTCGCCGAGGGCGAGTCCAGTGCGCTCCAGGGTCTTGCGAATGGCCGGCGCAGGCCCGATGCCCATGCGTGTGGGGTCCACCCCCGCGACGCCCCAGCCGAGCACGCGGGCGAGCGGCGAAAGACCGCGCTCCTTCGCGAAACCGGCTTCCACCACCATC
>CAYLJT010000837.1:0-3663 GCA_964383995.1 uncultured Polyangiaceae bacterium | reverse complement strand
GACCCCGGCGAGACCACCAACGTGTCCCACTCTTTGGGCCAACCTCCGAGGCCCGCGCCGGCCACGGCGGGCAAGACCCCCGCCCGCGCGACGCTGCTCTTGCCGCTGCCCGAGGGGCCAACCAGACACAAAAGACCGCGGGAACGCAGCACTTCGAGGGCCGCGGCGGTCTCCGTCGCGCGACCGAAGTACACATCGCGATCGCTCTCTTCGAAGCGCCCGAGCCCGCGGAAAGGCCCCACCGTTTCGTCGGGCAACGCGCGGCGCTGACCCACGCGCTCGGCGCGCACTTGATCGAGCGCGATGGCGACCCACTCCGCCGATCGCGGGCGCGCCCGCGGATCGGGCGCGAGCAGGCCGTCCACGACGCGCGCCAGCGCCTGGGGCACCTCGGGCAGCACGCTGCCGAGCGAAGGCGGCGGCGCCCGACCATCCAACACGTCGACCGACAAGCCCCGGCCCGCGGGAGCCGCCGCGGCGGCCGGCAATTGGCCGGTCAAACACTCGAACAGCGTGGCCCCGAGGCTGTAGAGATCGCTCGCGACGGTGGCCGGCGAGCCCTCCGCGAGGCACACGGGATCGAGGTAGCCGACCGTGCCACCACCGACGCCGATCCCTTCGTCGCCCGAGGTTTCGCGGGGCGTCGAGGCGCCTGTGACCTCCAGCGGCTCACGCTCGGAGATGCGCCCGTGCACGTCGCTCACGCGCTCGTCGTCGAGCCCGGGGCGCGCCTCGGCCACGCCGAAATCGATGAGCTTGTAGGTGCCCCCCGCGTCGACGATGTTTCCCGGCTTCACGTCGCGATGCACGAGCCCCACGCGGTGCACGGCCGCCAGCGCCGACGCGATCGCGACGCCGATGGTCAGCGTTTCATCGATCGCGAGCTTGCCCCGACGCGCCAAGCGCGCGTCGAGCGAAGTGCCCTCGACGTACTCCATGGCGAGGCCCCACACGCCGCGCTCTTCGTCGAAATGCAACGAGTAGAAGCGCACCACGTTCGGGTGCTCCACGCGACATAGGGCCCGCGCTTCTTCGATGAAGCCCCAGTCCTCCGAGGCCGCTTGTTGATGAAATCCCTCGCGGATCCCAGCGAAAATCTTCACGGCTGCGAGCCGCAACGACGTGCGTCCGCAAACCTCCTTGGCGAGCCAGACGGGCGCGTAGCCCCCTCTGCCGAGGGGGCTCACCAGCACAAACGGCCCGATACGCCGCTCCTCGTCCGGAGCAGCCAGCAGGCTCTTCAGCGCTGGATCCACCGACTTCATCGACTACTTCCAGCGTACGAGGCTTCGGGTCGAGGTGGAAAGGCTCGAATCGCGTGTACGATGGGTTCCATGCGAACCTCCGCTTTGGCGTACCTCGCCGCGGCTACGCTGCTCGTGGGATGCGGCGAAGAGGTCACGCGTTCGGTCACGATCGGCATCGTCGTGGACTGTCAAGGCGGGCCCAATTGCGATGCAGTCACCCAGGTTGGCGGAGAGCACTGGGCCTCGATCGCGAGCTATGT
Organism: uncultured Polyangiaceae bacterium; assembly: GCA_964383995.1. Lineage (GTDB taxonomy): Bacteria > Myxococcota_A > Polyangia > Polyangiales > Polyangiaceae > CAYLJT01. The sequence goes on along the minus strand of CAYLJT010000837.1, from coordinate 2,156 downwards.
CGAGGAGGCCGTCGCGCGTGCGCGGTCTGAGACGAACACGCTGCAAGACACGGAGCTCCGTGTGCTCATCGCCGATTCCGAGAACGATCCGGCGATCGCGGCCCAACAAGCCAAGCGCCTCGTCACCGAAGAGAACGCGGTCGCCCTCGTGGCCGGCTCCACCAACGACGACCTGGCGATCCACGAACTTTTCCTCGACGTCCCCCTGGCGTGCATTTTTTGCAGCTCCCCGAGCATCAACGACCCGAACGCGTTCCACCCCGATCCCGTTGCGCAAGACGCTTTGCGCAACGTCGACCAGCAAAATTTCGCCCTCGGCCTGTCGGCCATCGAGCAGTCCTTCGTGCTCCTTCGCGTCGCGCTCCAGGGCTCCAAAGCGCCTACCGCCGACGTCAACAACGACGGCGTCGTCAAGATCGCCCATATCGCGCCCGACGAGGCCTTCGGAAAGGGCGTCGGCGACGCCCTGGAAGAGGCGGCGCTGCGCATCATCCCCGGCAATTGCATCCTCTTCGAGCGCGTCTACCACCCCACGGGGCTCTCCCTCGACCACGACTTTTCGCCAGAGATCGCCTGTCTTCTCGACGAAGCGGGGCAGTGTCCGCTGTACAGCGCGGAAGACGACAACGTGTCGAACGGCCTCGGCGTCACCCATGTCGTTGTCGGAGACGGATGCCCCAAGAACATCGACGTCGTCCCGGATTTGGTCCTCGAGTCGACCTTTCCGAGCTACGCAGCTCCGGTCACCGTCGCCTACGCCAAGCTCTCGGAGACGCTGGAAAATGCGCCGCCGCTATTGCATTTCACGAGCACCCGGGCGCCTACCATCCTCCACGCCATCGCGTCCTACCCCGAGGACGTGGCGGCCCTCTTCAACCACGTCGAGGGTGTGTCGTTCTTGACCCTGGAGCGGGACGCGGTGGGCAGCGACGCCAGCCCCGCGGCGGCCTTCGAAGAGCGCTTTTTGCCCGATGGCTACCAGGACGCCATGTTCCACGACGCCGTCGCCATGACCACGCTGGCAGTCATCAAGGCGGGCATCGAGGCCCCCGACACAGAGCTACTGGGCACCAACGTCCGCGCTGCGCTGCGCACGCTCGACGAGCCCGAGGGCACGGGCATATTGGCGTCCACCGAGGACTACGCGCGGGCGTTTTCGCTGATGAAAGCGGGCAAGCCCGTCAACTACGACGGCCTCTCGGGGCCCTGCGACTTCGACGTCAACTGGCGGGTAAGACAACGCATGACCCATTGGCGCATCGAACGGGACAGCATGACAGGGCGCTATTCGTTCGTGGATGTCGAGATCCACAATTGCGTCGCCGCGTCGAGCTGCCCGGTCACCCCGTAGGCACAGAAGGGCCCCCGTTGCCGGGCGGCCCCCGAAGGTGTTAGAACCGCGGGCCCACACCGACGAAGTGGAAGCACAAGAGGAAACCCATGGAAAGAAGGCACTTTCTCAGCGCGGCGGGGGCCGCGACGTTGCTCTCGGCCTGCAAGGCGAAGGGCGCGACCGAGGGCGCGGCGGGGGCCTCGGGAGAGAGCGTAACCTGGCGCCTCGCGTCGAGCTTTCCACGCAGCCTCGACGTCCTGTTCGGGGGTTGCGACGTGCTCGCCAAATTGGTGGAGGCCATGAGCGGCGGGCTGTTCAAGATTCAGGTGTACTCCGCCGGGGAGATCGTCCCCGCCCTCCAGGTGCTCGACGCCGTGCAACAGGGCAGTGTGCAGTTGGGTCAAACTGCCAGTTATTACTACACAGGTAAGAACCCGGCGCTGGCGTTCGACGCGTGCGTGCCCTTTGGTCTAACGACACGGCAGCAAATTGCGTGGCTCAACGCGGCAGGCGGCATGGACCTCATGCGCGCTGCCTTCGCGGATTTCGGCGTGCTGAACTTCCCCGCGGGCAACACCGGCGCGCAAATGGGCGGTTGGTTCAAGCGCAACATCGGCTCGGTCGAGGATCTCAAGGGCCTGAAGATCCGCGTCCCCGGCCTGGGCGGCGAGGTCATGAGCCGCCTCGGGGCCACCGTCCAGGTGCTCGCCGGGGGTGACATCTACCCAGCCCTGGAGCGGGGCGCCATCGACGCGACCGAGTGGGTGGGTCCCGTCGACGACGAGAAGCTCGGCTTTCACAAAATCGCCAAGCTCTATTACTA
>CAYLJT010000836.1:0-3664 GCA_964383995.1 uncultured Polyangiaceae bacterium | reverse complement strand
AGTAGTTCCGTCCATTCAGGATGATGACCTCCTTCGAGCGCCCGCAAATGAAGACGTCGCCGCCCGCGAGGTAGCCTAGATCGCCCGTCTTCAGCCAACCGCCTGCGAACGCCTGCGACGTCAGCTCGGGCTCCTCGAAATAACCGCTCATCACGCTCGGCCCGCGCAGCCGGAGCTCGCCGACCTGACGTTCGGGCAGCGGGTTCTGCGAGCCCTCGTCTTCCAGGGCAAAGACCCCTACCGCGTGCTCGGGGAAGGGGGGACCGCAATTGACGATCGCCGCGGCGCCTTCGCTCTCGGGCTCGACTGGCTTGGCCACGTGCTCGCTCCACAGCGAGTCGGCGTGGACCGTGTCGACCTTCACGCCGCCGCCGAGGGGGCTGAACGAGATGGCCAGTGTATTTTCGGCCATGCCGTAGCAGCAGGTAAAGGCCTTGTCGGTGAAGCCGACGGACTCGAACTTTTCGGCGAAAGTCCTTAGATTTTCGGCGCGAATCGGCTCGGCGCCGCAGCCCGCGACGCGCCACTGCGAGAGATCGAGCCCCTCGACCTCCGCGTCGCGAACGCGCTTGACACACAAAGCGTAGGCGAAATTCGGCCCGAATGAGATGGTCCCGCGGAATTTGGAGATGGCTTGGAGCCACCTCGCCGGCCGCTTGAGGAACAACAAGGGTGGCAGAAAGGTGACCGAGATACGGTGGTAAAGCGGGGCCAGGACAAAGCCAATGAGGCCCATGTCGTGGTAGAGCGGAAGCCAGGAGACGCCCGCGTCTGCGCCCTCGCGGATGCCGAGGCCGATGGGCATGATGGCCCGCACGTTGGCGGCGAGGTTACCGTGGGTGAGCACGACGCCCTTGGGGCGCGAGGTGGACCCGCTCGTGAACTGCAGAAAGCAGATGTCGTCGAGGCCAATTTTCGCGGGCCGCAGCTCTTCGCGGGACGACCGAATGCTCTCGACGGAGACCACCTTGGACAGGCTGCCTGCGCGCGCCTGGATGGTGCCCAATACGAGCTTGACCTCGTTGGTAGTCAAAAGCACCTTGGCGCCGCTCTGCCGCACGATGTGCAGTGTGTTCTCGAGGTAGCCTTCGAGCTTGCCAATGCCCGTGGGCGGGTAGATCGGCACGGGCACGATGCCCGCCCGAATGGCGCCTAGGAACGCCAGGACGAAGTCTGTGTTGTCAGGGAGGATGAGCGCGACGCGGTCGCCCTTGTGGAGCCCCAACGCCTGGAGCGCGCCGCCCATACGGGCCGTCGCGCGCTCGACCCCCGCATAGGAGAAGAACGGCTCGGCTTCGCTCTTTTCGTCGAGGAAACGGTACCCCGTGGAGGTGCTCTTGGCGGCGTCGTCGAGGGCTTGGGCGACGGTCCTCGGAGAGAAATCCGTGGTCACGGGCTGAGCCTGCGGTCGGTTTCGAGGTGTTTCTCGACCGCGGTCAACACATCGTCCACCGTGGACAGGTGTTTGAGCGAGTCTTCGGGGATGCTGATCGCGAAGGTGTCCTCGATGGCCGCGATGACTTCCATGACACCGAGCGAATCGAGACCGAGGTTGCCAACGATGTGTGCCGAGCCGACGATATCGGCGCCTTCTTCAGCGTGATCGCGGAGGATTTGTGCGAGCTCCGCACGCACGCGCTCTTTTGTGAACGAGGGCGACATGGTCCCGCGTGTCTAACCCAAGTCGGGCGCGAAGACGAGCGCTTGACCGCACCTTCCGGCCATTCGTATGGTCCCCGTCATGGACCCCTCGCTTTCGGTTCGTTTCTGCGAGTACGCCACGGTGCATCGAGACGGAACGTTTTCGGTGGTGCGCGGGGGAATCGACGTGTGGCAAGCCGAGGCGCTGCCCGTTTCGATCAACGTCTCGGTGTTGGTCGAGATCCCGCCCGGGACGCTGCCGGCCGGCCGTCATGCCCTGCGTTTTGCGATGAGCAGCGGCGCCGGCACACGGATCCTCGAAGCCAGCGCCGAAATGGCCATTCCCGACCCGTCGAAGTCGGTGCCCCTCGCCGTTTCGTTGGCCATGACCATCGACGCGCCCGGCACCGCGCTCCTGATCGTCGAGTGCGGCCCTGCGGCGGGCATGGCCACGCTCGAAGTATCCGTCGTCGAATAGGCCTCAGCGCGCCTCGCGGCTGGACGATTTCCGGCGTTTTCGAGCTTCTTCGACGATGGTTTCGAGCTTCGCGAGGCCATCGACGGCCATCGCGCCGTGCCACATGAGCGGCTTTCCATCGCAGAACACGATGGCTTCGGGGGCCACACCGGCCTCGCACAGGGCCTGGGCGTCGGCTTCCGTGAAGGCGTGGGGCTCGTCGGGCAAAAGCACGAGCTCGGGGTCCCGCAAAAGCACCTCACGCAGCTCGATGCGCGGATAACGCGTGTCGCGTCCAGCCACTTTTTCGGGCGAGAGCGGCTCTTTTTGGCCGAGATCGGCGGCCAAGGGGTAGCGCCGCTCGCGATCGGCAAAGACGTTGTGGGCCCCCACGAGGTCGAGCACATCGGAGATGAACGTGTCTCCGTTCGCGGTCATCCAAGGGTCGCTCCAAATGGGCACGAAGGTGCGCACGGGCGCCAAAGAGGCCTTCTTCGCCAGGGCCTTCTGGTGCGTGTGATAGGCCGTCGAGACAAGGCCTTTGGCGGTAGGATCGGCGTCGAGCCCGAGCAAACGCGCGAGCCGCGCCAAGTGCGCGACGCCCGCCGCGAACGTCTTCGGAAAGGACACAAAGACCTTGAGCCCCGCGGCCTCCAAGCGCTCGATGTCGCGCTGCGTGTTCTCCTCTTGATTGGCAATGACGACGTCTGGCAAAAGCGCGATGATAGCGTCGACGTCAGCGTCTTTCGTGCCTCCGAAGGTGGGAATATCGGCGACGGCTTCCGCGGGCGCGACGCAGTAACGCGTGCGGCCGATCAAGCGTGCTTTGGCGCCCAAACGCACGATGGAGTAGGTGTCGCTCGGCACGAGCGAGACGACCCGGGCGGGGGGCCTCCGCCACTCGCTCTTGCGCCCACGATCGTCGCGTATTTTGAGGACTTCTTGCGTAGTCATAGACCCTAGCGTCGGACCACGACGGCGGTCGTCGGTCCGTTGTATTGCGTGGCCCCGGCGCCTGTCACGCCCTGCCAGCCGGGAGGGACCGGTGGATCGCTCCAGTCGAAGAGCACCTCGGCGTCGATGGGAGAGAGGTTGACGCAACCGGCGCTGGTCGGCTCGCCAAAACGTTCGTGCCAGTAGGCTGCGTGCAGCGCGAAGGGCGGATGAAAGTATTGTGTGTGGGGCACATCGGCTATCCAGAAACTGCGGCCCTTCCCCTTTTCTGGCGACATCGTAGCGGCCTTGTCTTTGAACGTGACGTAATACGTGCCTGTCGGCGTCGTGCTGTTCTTGACATGATCGCCGCCCACCGGCGGGCCGCCGGAGCCCGGCGAGATCAACGTCGCGTAAACAGGTGTCATGTCTTCATAGGCCACGAGCGTGCCGTCCGTGATGCGCACGATCACCCACTTTTGGCCGGGCAAGACCCCCGCAGGACGCTTGTTGAGCGCTTTGGCGAGGGTCAAGTCGCCCTCTTTGTCTTTAGCCACTTCGGCCCCCGGGGATCCTTTGATCGTCAAGTAATCTGGGCCGTTGATGTTGTCCCGGTTTTGGGCTTTGGTGTCA
>CAYLJT010000835.1:0-3673 GCA_964383995.1 uncultured Polyangiaceae bacterium | reverse complement strand
GCAAAACGCCGGGTTTTTGGCGGTCGTTGCGCTGGTGCTCCTGCCCCAGGCCGGGCGCGATGCGGCGGGCAGCTTGGCCGCGCGCGCCGAGCTGATTGACCTGCGTGGGGGCTTTAGCGAGACCGAGCTCGACCGCCTGGCGTCCCTTGCGCGGGCTGGAAAGCCGGGCCGACACGCGGCCTCGAACGCGCTGAAAGAGCCGGCCTTGTTGGAGGGAGCGTCGTACTTCAAGTCACCCGAGCTGCCTTGGCACTGGCTGCTGTTGGCGCTGTGCTTGATTGTCGCGGCCTACTTCATCTGGACCAACTGACCTCAACCCGCGGGCTTGCAGTAGACGTCGAGCACCGTTCCCTCGTTGTTGCCGTCTTTGCACTCGGTGAGGGCCTTGTCGTCATTGGGCACGACGGACACGTCGACGGCCTCGCCCGCGCTCTTCGGGGGTGAGTCCCACACACAGGACACGTACTCACACTGGTCTGGAAAGAGCACCTTGGTGGTGGCCGACTCACAGAGCACTTGGCCCGCGAGGTAGAAGCCCACGTGGACGCCTTCTCCGACGGGCGACGCGCCGCGGTTGCACACGGGCGCGCCGATGACCGCCGTGGTCCCGTCGCACACGAACGACGCCGAGGCGCCGGCCGTCATGTCGGGGGTCAACTGGCCACCTTGGCTGCCAGGCACGTTGGTGCGAAAGTTGTTGAGCTGGGGGTCGTCCCAGTTGTTCTTCCACGCGCTCGACTTGGGGACCGTGCCGTCCTCTTCGATGTGGGTCACGGCGTAGGCGTGCTGATTCCAGATCATGCGGGAACGGACCCACTTGTCGTTGGCGTCCGAATAGACGCGGATGCCCGAGACACCGTGGGGATGGGCCGCGCGGCAGGTGTTGCCCGTGCCCGGCGATCCGGCGGGGGGCGGCGCGCAGGTGTAGCCAATTTCGATGCACGCCGCGTCGTCGAGGAGGCCGCAGCACTGGGCGGTGGTGGTGCAGCGGCAGAGGCCCGCGTCGCAGATGCCAGAGCCGCAATCGGCCCCGGTCTCGCAGCCGAGCCCGGCAAACTGCGCGTCAACGCCTTCGGCGGTGAGGCCTTGGCAGGGGATGCCGTCGCCGCTCGGTGAACAAGCCTTGTTGGAAGGCGTGACGAGATCCGCGCGGTAGTTGCCGTCGACATCGGCGATGATGGGGTTCTCGTACCAGGTGCACGAAGAGCGGTATTGGCTGAACACCACGGCGCCCGTTTTGCCGTTGTAAACGCGCACGAAACACTCGTCGGCGTACACCACCTCGGCCGTGCCGTCGGCCTCGAAATCGAAGACGCTGGAGCCCGTGATGTTGGAGGAGAGGTCTTGTGTCGAGCGGGACCAGGCGATGTCGGCGCCGCACGGACCGAAGTCGCAACCTGCCTGAGGACAGCTCCCTCCGGGGCGCGGGCTCGCGCCGCAGTCAATGTCGTAGATCGTGTAATAAGCCTGTCCCGCCACGGCCAGCTCGGGCAAACCGTCCCCATCGAAGTCGGCTATCGTGGGCGGTCCGCCGCCGCCGCCGGGCACCAGCACGGGGCCTTCGATCAGCTCGCCTGAGGTGGCATAAACGTAGATGGCGCCGTCGTGAACCACGGCGATTTCGGGCGCCGCCGCGCCAAATGTGCCGTAATCGCCGAAATTCGCGAGGGCGACGTGGCCCGGCGCGGTCGCCGAGGCGCCGGGGAAATAGCCCTCCTGCACCCAACCGCCCGCCTGCCACTCCCAGATGAATTGGCCGTTCGTGGTCTCGATGGCGGGGTCCGCGTCGAGATTGGCAGTTACAGAAAAGAGCCCCGCCGAATAAGAGACATAGGCCCCGGGCGCGGCCGAGAGCAACACACCTTGGACGCTCAACACGGCCCCTTCACGGATGATCTCCGGCACACCGTCGTCGTCCAGATCGTGGATGGAGACACCCGCCCAACCACCGTTGACGGGCGCGATGTACACGGGCCCGCCAGGCGAGGAGACGGCCTTCCAGAGGAAAGACCAGGCGCCGTTCTTCTTGGTAAAAGCGAGGGTCGAGCCGTCACCGCCATAAGCGACGATCTCGGGAGCTCCATCGCCGTCGAGATCGCCGGCGCCGAGAGCGGCTGACGAATAGGTCCAATCGATGGCGCCGTCGCTGTCGAGATCCACGCCGCCGAGGTTCTGCTCCAAGGAGCAGTCTTTCCCCGAGAGCACCCGAATGACACCCATGTTCTCGGTGTAACTGCCAACCACGGTGGCCGTGAACGACGCCGCGATGCTCGGCGATCCGTTGGGGATGGGGTCCGAGTCGGGCACCTCGCTGAAGCCATTGAAGTTGGCCACGATGGGTGTCGCCTGGACGTCCAGGTGGCTCGGAAATGGGTCGTTGTCGGGCGCCACCGAGAACTCGCAGCGCACCTTGGGCTGCAGTGTGCCGGCCGCCGTGACATAGGTGCAGTCGGGATCGTGCGCGGGCGTCGTCAGGTCCCAAGGCGCGCACTGGCCTGCTTCGCAATAGGTGTCGTTGTGACAGTCGTTGTCGTTCTGGCAGTCTTCGGCAGGCACGCAGGTGCCGTGCGAGCAAATTTCCCCGGGGTCGCAGGGCGTGGCGCAATCGACGGAGCCACCGCCCGTGCCGCTGATCACGTCGTCGCCGCCCGAGCCGCCGCTGCCTCCGGACCCCGTCGCGCCGGAGGACGACGAGGAGGTCGCGTCATCGCCGCCACCACAAGATGCCACCAAAACCCCTGAGAAAAGGGCGGTAACGAGCGTCGCGACGACGATGGATCGGTGAGCTGACATGGCTACCCTCGGGAATCGAGCAGGGATGAACTCAAGCTACCAGGACAAGGTATCACGCGAGCGCCGTGGCCCAAAGCTCGTTGCGTCCGCGGTCCACGTCGCGCCGAAGAGGCGCTCGCTCAAAGACGCTCAACGCGCGCGGTCGTTGAAGCGCGTCGCGCCGTCCGCCGGCCCCTCCGAGAGGGACGTCATGCCGTGGAGAAACTCGTTTTCCATGGCTAAAGCGAAGGGTCGGTCCAAGGACTCGTAGGCCGAAAGCCGATCTTGCCGCATGCAGGCCTCGGGGTGGCTCGCGATGAGCAAAGCCAGCTCTTCTGCCGCGGTCCGCGCCTCGCCGCTCGGCACGACCCGGTTGACGAGCCCCATGCTGAGGGCCTCATTGGCCGAAACGGGGCGCCCCGTCAGGATCAAATCGAGGGCCCTTCCGAGCCCCACGACGCGCGGCAAACGCACCGTACCTCCGTCGATCAAAGGGACGCCCCAGCGCCGACAAAACACGCCCAAAATGGCGTCTTCTTCGGCCACGCGCAGATCGCAAAACAACGCCAGCTCGAGACCCCCTGCCACGGCGTGACCGCTAATCGCGGCGATGCTCGGCTTTTGCAGCACCATGCGGGTCGGACCGAGGGGGCCGTCGCCGTCCGGTGTGATCTTGTTCGGCTCTCCCCTGGCAATGGCCTTGAGATCGGCGCCCGCGGAGAACGTGCCTCCCTCTCCGAACAGCACGGCGACCTTCGCGCTTTTGTCGGCCTCGAAGTCGCAGAAGGCCGCGGTGAGGGCGTCGGCCGTGGGCCTGTCGACCGCGTTTTTTACCTGCGCGCGGGCCAAGATGATGGTGGTGACGGGGAGAGCAGTGACGATGAGAGCGATGTGTGAGCAC
>CAYLJT010000834.1:0-3676 GCA_964383995.1 uncultured Polyangiaceae bacterium | reverse complement strand
GCTCGTGCGCGCGGGCTCGAAGCGGATGGGGGCCGATGGCGCAACCTCGGGCAGAGGCGCTGCGACCTTTGCAGGGCGGATCGATGCGCCGCACGCCACGCAGAAGCGATAGGCCGCAGGGTTCGGGGCGCTGCACGTCGGGCACACGAGGGGCTCGGCCGCGGGCACGGCGACCTCGATGACCTTGGCCACGGGAGGCGGAGCGGGGCTCGGTACGGGCTCGCGCGCGGGCGGGCTTGGCGCGGGAGCCGAAGGCGAAAATGCAAACGCAGGGGCCTCCGGGCGAGAGCGACCGGGGGCCACCGATTTGGGCGCGACGTCGACCTTCGCGAGGCCCGTCGGTGGCGTGGGCGCAACCCCACGCATTTCGCGCTCTTTCAACCGCCTGCCGCAGTCCTGGCAAAACGTCAGGTGCGGTGGGTTCTCGCGCCCGCAGACGTCGCAAACCACGGCGGGAGGGGACAGCGGAGTGCCCATCGAAGTCAAGCCCTACTGGCGTCCGAGCTCGCTTCGAACCTCCAGCACAAGCTCGATCCCCAGGAATTGCGCGAGGGCGGTGTCGCGGACGTGACCCGCCGTGTCGGTCCAGCCCGCGATAATCGTGGGACGATAGACCACGCCGAGGCCCACCACGGCGGCACGAGAGACCTCGACCTCGACCCCGATGCCGCCGAAACCGAGCGCGCCCACGGTCTCGACGCCCCACTCGCTGCCGTAGGCGATGGCCCCCAAACCCCACGTCGCGTAGGGCGAAGCGCGATTGCCCGTGTCCGGCAGGTAGCGCATCTCGGCGCGAATCTGCTGGAAGATGCCGAGCCGGTAGAGGTTGCCCGAGTCCATCTTCACGAACTCGTACGCGCCGCCTATGTACCAAGGCCCCGGTGAGCGGTATCCGCCGCGCAAAACGAGCCCACCACCGCTGCCCAAGATGCACGGCACGATGGTGCCGCTTTGGTCGGAAGGGGGGCACGCGGCCCCCGCGTCCAAGTTGATTTCGGCAGCCAACGCTACGCCGTATTGAGCGTACTCGACGTGCAACGGAGGCGGTCGGGGGCGCGCTTCCACGGGGTCGCGCGCGTCGGCCCCCGCGCTCACGTCCAGCGTGCCCGCCGCGAAGGCCGCACGCGCCGACGTCAAGGCCGTCCCGACCAGAGCGACGTAGGCCATCGACCGCAGCATCGGGGACGAGATGTACCGGGAGCCGCCGGGCATCGCAACACGACCCCCGTTGTCGGTCCCTTGACGCACGTATCCGCCCTCGCCTAAACCGCCACTCGCATGGAGATCCACCTCGACAACCGGGCTGTTAAGCAGATTCGTATCTCCGCCGCGGATGCGATCGAAGAAGGGGACACGGAGGCGCTTCGCGACGACATCTGCGAGGCCTTCTCCGAGGAGCAGGTCGAAGAAATTGAAACGCGCCTCGATAGCGGCGATTTCTACGAGTTCCTGAAGGACATCGTCGAGGACGAATGGGGCGGCGACGACGTCGATGAGCTGTTCGAGCTGCTCGAGAGCCAGCTCGGCGATATCGGGATCGACATGAAGTTCGCGGGCCGCGCGACGGACGATGCGGACGAGGACGAAGAGGTCGTGGTCGACGATGACGACGACGATCTCGACGGCGACGAAGAGGGCCTCGAGGACGAGGGCGACGACGACGACCTCTGATCGTCCGCGCGCAAGAATTCACAAAATACCGCGCGCCAACAGCGAAACGTAACGGCCTGTCTCGGTCACGACCAGGTGATCGAGCAGGGGCAATCCCACGAGCCTCCCCGCATCGCGCAGCTCCAACGTCGTGCGCACGTCTTCCTCCGAAGGCGTCGGATTCCCGCTCGGATGGTTGTGCGCGATGAGCATCGTGGCCGCGCCGTCCAAGAGCGCTCCGCGCAGCATGTCACGCGGTGCGGCAGCGCAGCCGTGGACACCGCCTTGAGCGACGCGACGGACACCACGCAGACGGTGTCGACGATCGAGCGCCAACACCCAGAGCTCTTCGTGATCGAGGTGTCCGAGACGCGGGGTCAACCAGGTGGCGGCGTCGTGCGCGTGCGCGAACGACGTGCCCTCGGGCAGCTTGCGCGCCCGTCGACCAAGCTCCATCGCCGCCGCGATGCGCACGGCCTTCGCAGGTCCAACCCCCGCGGTCCGCGCGATTTCCGCGGGTCCGAGCTGGGATAAGGTTTGGATGCTGCCCGCGTCCGCGAGCAGGCCATGCGCGACGGCACCGACAGGCGCTGTGGCCGTGCCCGTGCCGAGCAACGTGGCGATGAGCTCGGTGTCGGAGAGAGAGTGAATGCCCGTGGCCCACGCGCGCTCGCGCGGACCGTCCTGAAGTGCGTGTTCGAGGTCGTCCATGCCCCCCCTCCAGCGAAACGCGGGCCAACCTTGGACGCTGGTTTTGTCCCAGAAAATGCCCCTTGGGGGGGTGTCCATTCCGGAACCGATCAGTCCATGGACAGCACGTCCGCCGGTGCCAACGAGGCCGCGAACGCGTCTCGCGCGGCGAGCACCCGAGGCTCGTCCACGCCGTCAAAGGTGAGCTTCGTGCGGTGATCGCTGTCGCCCCATTTCGGGTACGAGCCCACGTCCACATCGGCGAACGCGGCGACGACGCGATCGAGCCGCTCCTTGAGCTGACCTTCGTCGAGGTTCGTGTACACCGCGTGGCTGACGAACGGACGACCGGCGCCGAGCTCGGCCACGACGACCTGCATCTTGGCCGCGAAGATCGGCGGAACGCCCGGCAAAACCCAGACATTTTCTTTCACCACCGCGGGCCACGGCATCGCGCTCGTGGTCACTAGGCGCGAGCCCTGCGGCACGCGCGCCATCAGCAGGTGGTCTTCTTCGAGGCGCTCGCCGTAATACGCGCGGAGCAACTGCTCCATCACCTCGGAGCGCTCGACCCCGACGCCGAACGCCTTCGCGACGCCCTCCACCGTCAGGTCGTCGTGCGTGGGTCCGACGCCGCCGCTCGTGAACACGTGGTCGTGGGCCTTCGAGAGCGCGGCGACCTCGCCCGCGATGGTCTCGACGTCGTCCATCACCATCACCACACGCTTCAACAAAACCCCTAGTTTTCGCAGGGTTTGAGCGAGCACCAAGACATTCGCGTCGGTGACTTTGCCGCTCAGAATTTCGTTGCCGATGACGAGCGCTGCGGCGGTCGGCATGGTCAACCCGCGTCGAAGGGCCGCGTCACGGCCCTCCCTCCCGCATCGACGCCGAGCAGCTCTTCGATGCGCCGTTCGGCGTGCGTGAGGCGCTCTTCCGCGGAGCGCGCCAGGCGCACGCCCTCTTCGAACAACGCCAACGACTGCTCCAGGCTCAGCTCGCCGCCTTCGAGCTCTTCGACGATGGAGGCCAATCGTCGCGCCGACTCTTCGAACGACGGGGCCTCTTCGCCCGTCGTTTCGCCCTTGGTTTCGGGGCTCCGCGCGCGTTTTTCGCTCATCGGGCCGGAGCGTCCCGCGAAGCTCGGCGAGGCGCAAGCACCAGCGTGGTCGATCCGTCGTCGAGCCCGCCCAGCGTAAGCGCGCCATCGGGGTCGGCGACGAGCGGAGCCACCACACCATCGCGAAGCAGGAGCGCCGCCGCGGGTGGAACATCAGCCTTCGTCGCGGGCTCGTTCGACGAGAGCGATAGCCACAGCACGGCCTTTCCGATGCCC
>CAYLJT010000833.1:0-3679 GCA_964383995.1 uncultured Polyangiaceae bacterium | reverse complement strand
GGGCGCCGTCTCGGTCACCGCCGCGCCGCAGGACGAGGCCTCTGCCGGCGGCCCACGCGATTTGAGAGGCGTCGACGGCGGTTACGTCCAGCGGGACGTCGGTGATCGCGCGCTCGGCGGTTGCCCCGGGCAGGGCCAAAACCACGCCGCTTTCGCCGACCGCAAAGGCATTGCCTTCGTTGCCGGAAGCCACGGCGCGCAAGGGCGCGCGTGCGACGGCCCGTTCCAGCTTTCCAAGCCGCGGATCCCACAGCCACACGAGGCCCGTCCCCGCCCGATCTTGACCGGCAAGGTAGAGCGCACCGCCCGCGGCGGGCGCCATCGCGCGCACGACGGCGGCGTCCCCCAGGTCGGCCACGCGCCACTGACCTTCCATGAACAGGTAGGCGAAGCCACGGCCCGTCGGCGTGTGCCCGGCCGCCGCGATCTGACCTCCTGCGGGGACGTGAACCGCCGTGATGACCGATCCAGGTCCGCCAATCGGATCGTGCTTGTGGCGCCCATCTTTGGAGAACACCGAGAGCGCGCCGTCGACCGAACCGCCGAGCCAGAGGCCGGGACCGATGCGCGCGACGGAGCGCAATGTCTCGGACCGCAGGTCGGCGTGGGTGTGGAGGGCGCGCCAAGGACCGCCCGTGAAGTAGTACAGACCGCTGGTCGTGACGCCCAGGATATGACCGTCGGGATCGATGGCCGCCGCGCGCAAAGCCAAGGGTTTTGCCGGGCGGTGGACCCGACGAAACGACCAGGGAAGGCTGGCGGCGCCGAGCAGGGTGCGGACGCGGGCGCGCGCTTGGGAAGGTCGGTCGGGCTGCTCGCTGCGCGCCGCGCGATCGAGCAAGGGCGTGACGAGCGCCAGAAAATGCTCGGCGCTCGGCGGTCGTTGCGCGGGATTGGCGGCGGTTGCCTGGGCCAGAGCTTGATCGAGCAAGGGCCCTGCGCCCGATGCGCGCAGGGCCTCCGTGATGCGCGGACGGGACGCGAGGGGCTCGAAATTTCCGCGGTGCATCGCGGCCAATGCGAGGTGCAGCGGGCCGGAGAACATGGGCTCTCCGGTCAGCAGAAAGTAGGTTATCGCGCCGAGAGAAAAGATGTCGCTGGCGGGGCTCACGCGGTCGGCGTGGCGCAGCTCGGGGGCGGCAAAGCCGATGGTGCCGACGGCCACGTGGGCGCCGAACGTGGAGACCAGACCGCCACTTGGCCGCGAAACACCGAAGTCGGTCACCTTGGCGAGCTCGTCGTCGCCCGCGCCGCACACGAGCACGTTGGTGGGCTTGACGTCGCGATGCACGATGCCGGCGCCATGAATGGCCCCGACACCGCGCGCGATGTGGCCGATCAAGCGACGCGCCCGCGAGGGCAGGAGCGCCGCGCCCGTGGACACCACGTGCTCTTCCACGCGCGCCGCGAGGCTCGCGCCGAGGGGACCACCGAGCACGTGCTCCCACACCAGGAAGGGCAGACGTTGACCCCCCGCGCGCTCCAGCTCGCCGGCGTCGAGCAGGCGCACGACGAAGGGAGAAGGCGGGTCTTGACGTGCGAGCCGCTCGAGCGCGGCGGTGTCGTTTTGCAGCACGAGACGCGCGCGTTGGGGGTCCTCGGCCACCATCTCGGGGTGCCACACCTTGACCACCACGCGCTCGCGACCCTCGTCATCGACGCGATCGGCGAGCAGCACGATCCCCTGCGTTCCACGGCCAATTTCGCGCCCCAACACGTAGCGCGCGCCGGCCAAGGCGCCCGAAAGCTCCCGTCCCACAAGATCGCTCAGATCGATCATGCGAAGGTAGAATAGCCCATGTGAAGGCTTGGGGTTCGTGGTATCGTCAAGCCATGCGCTTTGCTCTTTTCTTGGTGATCTCGGTGGTCGCGGTCTCGGGCTGCGGGGGCACGGCGGTGGTGGAAGAAGGAACGGGCGGCGCGGGCAACGGCGCGTCTTCGTCCTCGGGCTCTGCGTCCTCGGGCTCGTCGTCCTCGCAAAGCGCGTCGACGGCGGTGGGAGCGACAACGGGGGTCAGCACCGGCCAAAGCTCGGGCACGGGCGTCGACTGCAACACCTTGACCGCGCAATACCTGGCGGCCCTCGACGCGGCGACCGCGTGCAACGCTTGTCAAGACTTCGACGCCTGCATCGGCGGACCCACGCTCGTCGACCAGTGCAACTGTCCGGTTCCCCTGAACGGTCAAGCGACCGACCTCTACGCCAACGCAAAAGAGCTTGGGGCCGTGTGGCAGTCGAACGGCTGCGGGCCCTCGGTGTGCGGAACGCCCTGTTTGGTCGGCCGCGTGGCGTATTGCCAGGGCGGTACGGGCGACTGCGTGGGTGCCTGTTCGTATTGACGGGATCGGCGCGCGGCGCCGAAAAAGAGCGCTTGATTGCGCCGCCGGAGCTCAGGGCGGCGTGTAGAAGACAACCACCTTGGCGGGCCCCGTGGCATTCAGGTTGAAGCCCTGTTGCAGGTTGGCCAAGCTGCTCGACTCGATGACGCGGTTCAGGAACGGCACGTCGGTGTCGAGGTTGCCAAACGCGGTGGTGTTGACCTCGGCCCCGCGCGAGAAGATGGCAATCCGCCCCCCCGCCTGGAGCGGCTGTTGAAAGCGAACGGTCTCCACCTGCCCGCGGTGGAGCTGGAAAGGTCCCGCCTGTTCGGTGCGGTTTTCGTCGCGCACGAAGTAGTAGACGCGGATCATGTGGTTCATCGCGGAGCCCACCAGGCCGGCCCCAAAACGCGACAGCTCGCCGCGACGAATGATCACGTCCTGATCGATCAAGATGTCGTCTTCCTCGGCCACGAGGCCCTTCAAGATGGCTTCCCGGAGGGGCATCACCACCTCCTCCGAACCCCGTAGGCCCTCGCGGCGCATGCCCGAGAGCAGCGTCAAGCCGGCGGTCATCGCGGCGGGCATGTCCGCCGGCTTCTTGTCGTCGTCGTAGAACGCGAGGCGAATCGACACGTGGGCGAGGTCGTCGCGGGGCGGAATCAGGGCCAAGAGCGGCGGCTCGGCCAGGGAGATGTTGGTCATCCATTCGAGGGAGCCGACCCGATGCGGGGGCTCGGCGCTCGGCAGCGCGAGCAGCGGATCCCACTCGCCCTTGCCCTGTTTGTCGACGAAGACCGGGATCGAGAACCAATAGATCTCGCCGTCGCCCCACAGGTCGGTGTCATCGATGACGTAGGCGCCCAACATGTAAACGCCGAGGTGGCCGCGATCGCCGTCTTCCTGGGCGAGCAGGTAGCCTCGGGCGGCTTCCTCGGAGCGCAGCAGCTTGGCCGCGAGCTCGGGAGTAAGACCTATCCGATTCGGGTCGGAGACGCGTTTGGCGAGGTGGGCTTGACGCATGGAGGTCATGGTATCCCAATCAGCCCGCTGTCCAACACTTTCAATCGCCGCCCTCGGGACCTTCGCTATACTCGGCCCATGACCGGCTCCCCCTACCGCGAGGTCCACGCCGACCCCGAGCTAGCGAAGCTCGAAAATCACGTCAACGCGCTGGGCATCACGCAGCTCGCGCTGCGCATCATGGGCGCCGCCTCGTGCGTCATGTTGCTGTTTCAAGGCCTTTTCGGCGGGGTCGGCGCGAAAGAGGTCTATACGCTGTTGTGGAGCGGCGAGCTTGGCATGTGGATGAAGCTGCAAACCGCCCTCGGCTTCGTGAGCGCCCTGGCGCTCGTTGGCG
>CAYLJT010000832.1:0-3680 GCA_964383995.1 uncultured Polyangiaceae bacterium | reverse complement strand
CCGTGCCGCCGCCGCGGGCCGCGCGCGCGCCGAATTCCCGCATGATGCGCCCTCGCTCCCCGTCGAACCCCTGGGCCAGGCTGTCTTCGCCGAACTCGTCGTACAAGGCACGACGGGACGGATCGCTCAGGACCTCATAAGCCTGATTGACCTCTTTGAACCGCGCTTCGGCCTGGCTGCCCGGGTTTTTGTCCGGGTGAAACTTCATCGCGAGCTTGCGAAAGGCCTTCTTGATGACGTCGGGGTCGGCGTCGCGGGATACGCCCAATACGTTGTAGAGATCACCTGCCATAGAGATTTCGTGGACCGGTCGCAGGGTAAGTCCGCCTTCGCGAGACGTCTAGGCGCTGCATCAAGGGGAGACTCGGTAGCGCGTCCCCTCCGGACCATCGAAGATTTCGATGCCCAGCTCGGAGAGCTGCTTCCGGACCGCGTCGGCTCGCGCAAAGTCCTTGTTTTCTCGGGCTTCGGCGCGTTCGGCGACGAGCGCGTCGATGTCTTCGGTGGTCTTGCCCAGCAGCGCGAGGCGCCGCCCACGTGTGCGCGCGCCGTAGGTCACAGCGTCGGTGTGCAACAGGCCGAGGTGGTCGAGGGCCCCGCGCAGGGCCGCGCCGAGAGCCCCGGCGACCATGGCCGACGCCTTGACATACGCCTGATCTTTACGCTTGCGCTGGGCCAGATCGCAGAGCTCGTTGGCGGCCTTCGCGGCGTCGCCGATGGCCGCTATCGCCACCGACGTGTTGAGGTCGTCGTCGAGCGCCGCGTCGACGCGTTGGGTGAGCGTCTTGGCCAGCGCGATCGCGGCCGCGAGCTCTTTCGGAGCGGGCGCGGGCAGGCCGGGCGCCTCGGTCCCCGCGACCTCGTGCAGGCGATCGAGCGTGGCGTAGAGGTAGTCGACGCGTCGCTCGGCTTCGTTGATCCCGGGGAAGATCACGCGGCCGCTATCGAGCTTCTCGGTGTCGAACGCGATCGGGCCGCGGTAGTGAACGGCGAGCAAGAAGTAGCGCAAAGCCTCGGGGTCGTTGCGCTCGTAAACCTGCCGCACAGTGACGAAGTTGCCGATGGACTTGGCCATCTTCTCGCGGTCCACGTTGACGAAGCCGTTGTGCATCCAAATTTTTACGAAGGGCCCTTCGCAGCCCGGCACCGCTTCGCTCTGCGCGATTTCGTTCTCGTGGTGGGGAAACACGAGATCCATGCCGCCCGTGTGCACCTCGAAGCCGTGCCCCAGGTAGCGTGATGACATCGCGGAACACTCGATGTGCCATCCAGGACGACCCTTGCCCCACGGGCTCGGCCAACCCCACGCGTCTTCGGTGCAGCCCTTCCACAGCGCAAAATCCAGGGGATCGCGCTTGTCTTCGTTGGCCTCGATGCGCGCGCCAACTTGCAGCTCTTCGATCTTGCGATTGGAGAGCTTGCCGTACCCCTCGAAGGTTCGGACGGCGTAATACACGTCGCGCGTGCCGTCGGGCATGTCGACTACGTAGGCGTGTTGGGCCTCGATCAGCGACGTGATGATGCGAACGATGTCGTCGATGTGCTCGGACACCTTGGGCTCGACCTCGGGCTTCGCGCAGCCGAAAGCGGCCATGTCTTCTTGGTAGAGCACGGCCATGCGCGCCGAGAGGGCCATCGGTTCTTCGCCATTTTCGGCCGCTCTTTTGAGGATTTTGTCGTCGACGTCGGTGATGTTGCGGACGTACGTCACCTTGAGGCCCTTCGAGCGCAGATGACGCACGAGCAAATCGGGGACGACGGCGGCCCGCGCATGACCCACGTGGGCGACGTCGTAGGTGGTGGGGCCGCAGCAATACACGCGCGCTTCGCCGGGTCGTTCGAGGACGAGCGGAAGGACTTTGCCGGACAACGTGTCGTGGATGCGTATGCTGAGCTCGAGCATCCCTCGGCTCTACCACAACGGACGCGCGTTCCCGCCGACGTTTGCAAGTCCTCTGCGCACGCCTTAGATGAGCTGGCATGCTGCCGCTCCGCGACAGGCTCCCCACGCGGCGAGCGCCCGTCGTCACGTACCTGCTGATTTTCGCGAACGTGCTCGTGTACGCGGCCACGCGCTTCGCCATCCTGTCGGGGGCCGATTCGTCGGCGTTGGTGCGCGAGCTCGGCCTTGTTCCCGCGCGCTTTTGGGCCGCCCCCGTGGTCGAGGTCCCGCACATCATTTCCAGCATGTTCATGCACGATCCGTCGGGGCTGCTGCACCTCGGCGGCAACATGCTGTTTCTTTGGATCTTCGGGGACAACGTCGAAGACGCCCTGGGACGAGCGCGATTTCTCGGCTTCTACCTGCTCTGTGGCGTCGGCGCGGCGCTCGCGCAGGTGCTCATCGATCCCAGCGCGACGGTGCCCATGGTGGGCGCTTCGGGCGCCATTTCGGGGGTGCTCGCGGCCTACGGCTCGCTTTATCCACGCTCACCGATCACGGTGCTCAACCCGGTGCCCCTTTTGTGGATCGCCTTCGGCCTCACCTTCGAGCTGCCGTCGTGGCTCGTGATCCTCGAGTACTTCGTGATGAACCTGTTGAGCGGCTTTGGCGCGCTCGGTGGCACGGGCTCGGGCATCGCATTTTTCGCGCACCTCGGCGGCTTCATCGTGGGCATCTTGGCGGTGCGCCTCTTCATCGACGAGCGCTTCGTTTACCGGCCTCGCCGAGCGGTTCGAAGGCCGCGACGACCCGCGGGACGCGTGGGTTGGGGAGGTCCGTGGGATCGACCGGGCTACTGATGCCGGCGCAAGAAAGCATCGTGCTATAAGCCCGCCAAGATGGCCTGGGCCCGCGAGCGATGTTCGGTTTCTTTGGCGCTTTGGGCCCTCTTTGTCGGCGTCACGGGCTGCGGGGCCAGCTCCTTCGACGGGCATGTCTACGACGCGGGCGAGTGGTCCATTCGTGTCGGAGACAAACCGGCGTCTTGGAAGGCCCTCGACGTCGATGGCGCGGCCCTCGCGTTCCGCGACGAGGCCACCCTTGCCACGATCGCGGTGGGCGGGCGCTGCCATCAAGACGGCGACGACGTGCCCCTGCCGTCGCTCACGCAGCACCTGTTTCTGCACTTCAGCGAGCGCACGATCGTCAGCGAAGAGCTCGTGCCGCTCGACGGGCGCGAGGCCCTGCACAGCGTCATCTCGGCCAAGCTCGACGGCGTAGAGAAAAGGTTCGACGTCTGGGTGTTGAAGAAAGACGGCTGTGTCTTTGACCTCTACCTCATCGCCGAGCCCTCCGGGTTCGACGCTGCGGTGGGGCCCTTTCGCGGCTTTGTGGCGGGTTTTGCCACGGTCAAGACCCCCGAGGGCGACAGCGTACACCCTTGAGCGGCGGCCGATTTCACGCGCCCGCCGATGCCCGCATGGTTCTGCGGGGAGAATGGTAGCATCGCCCCGTGCCTCCGACCGACGCCACTGAAGCACCCCCGAGCCGGGGCCCCGTGACCATCCACAAGCCCCCTGTGCGCGGGCCGTTCACGCGCATCGCCGATGACACCTTGGGCTTCATCAGCCACCTTGGACAGATCAGCACCATGCTCGGTCAATCGGTGATGGCCATGTTTGGCCGGCCGTTCGAGCTGCGATCGACAGTCTACCAAATGGAGTCGATGGGAGTTGCGTCGCTCGGCATCGCGACCGTGACTGCCCTCTTCACTGGCATGGTCATGGCGGTGCAGTTC
>CAYLJT010000831.1:0-3684 GCA_964383995.1 uncultured Polyangiaceae bacterium | reverse complement strand
AACGCGATCGGCGCTGAGCACGGTGGACAGGCGGTGGGCGATGATCAGCGTGGTCCTACCTTCCATCAGGCGGTCGAGGGCCTGCTGCACCAGGTGCTCGCTTTCGGCGTCGAGGGCGCTCGTGGCTTCGTCGAGGACGAGCACCTTCGGGTCTTTCAGGAGCGCGCGCGCGATGGCCACCCGCTGCTTCTGACCCCCCGAGAGCTTGGCGCCGCGCTCGCCCACCAAGGTGTCGTAGCCTTCGGGGAAGCCAACCACGAAGTCGTGGGCGTTGGCGGCCTTGGCGGCGTCTCGGACAGCATCGTCGCTGGCGCCGGGGCGGCCGTAGCGGATGTTGTCCTCGATGCTGCTGGAGAACAAGAGCGGCTCCTGCGACACCACGCCTACCTGTTGGCGCAGCCAGTCGGGGGACAGCTCCTTCAAGTCTTTGCCATCGAACAGGATCTTGCCACTGTCCGGGTCGTACAGGCGCGAGAGCAAGGCGGCCAGGGTGGACTTTCCGGCGCCGGACGCGCCGACGACGGCCACCACGGCGCCTGGCGAGAGCTTCAGGGTGACGCCCCGCAGCACCTGCGCTTCGGGGCGGGTGGGGTAGGCGAAATGCACGTCTTGCAGCTCGACCTCCCCCCGCGCTTTGTCCGGGACAACGCCGCCGGAGGAGGGGAGGGCAGGCACCCGATCGAGCAGCTCGAAGATGCGCTCGGCAGCGCCGCTGGCCTTCATGAAGTCGGCCCACAGGTCGCTCAAGCCTCCCAGCGAAAACGCCACAATCAAGGTGTACACCAGGAAGGAGGTCAGTCCGCCCACGGTGAGCGCGCCTTCTGCCACCAGGTGTCCACCATACCAGAGCACGGCAGCGGCCGCGCCGTAGGCCGCGAACGACGCGATGCCCATGAAGGTGGATGCCGTCAACGCGCGCGTCCTTGCGATCTGGAAGGACCTCTCCGCGGCCGAGCCGTAGCGAGCTACCTCGACGGATTCGGCGGCGAACGAGCGCACCGTGCGCACGCCCGCGAGGGCCTCTTCCGCCACTTCGCTGGTGTTGGCCAAGGCGTCCTGGACACTGCGCGAGAGCTTGCGCACGCGGCGACCGTAGGCCACGGCGCCCAGGGCGACGGGAGGGACGACCGCCAACATGACCAGGGTCAGACGAGGCGAGGTGTAGAACAGGAAACCGACGCCGCCGAGGATGGACGCCAGGAATCGGAGCCCCATCGAGATGTTGACGCTGACCGTGTTCTGAAGGACCGCCGTGTCGGAGGCCAGGCGGTTCGTGAGCTCGCCGGTCTTCGTGCGGTCGAAGAACGCGATGTCTTGCTCCATGAGGCAGGCGAAGAGGTCTTGCCGTAGGCGCGTTACGATACGCTCGCCCGCGATGGTAAACAGGGCGTAGCGGAGGGAGGCCGCGCCGGCCTGGACGAGGGAGATGGCGATGAGCAGGAGGGCCGCGTTGTCCAGGGCGCCAATGCCCGCGTCGCTGCCGAGCGCCTGGTCGACGATGACGCGAATCGCCTGCGGAAACAAAAGGCCGGCGAAGCTGCCCACGGCCAAAAAAAAGGTGCCCGCGAGCAAGCTCCGCCGCTCGGGCCGCGCGAGCTGGAAAAAACGGCCGAAGTTGACGCGCGAGCCGGGCTTCGATTTCATGGACGCTGACCTTTTAGCACTGTTAATGTCCGAAAAGCCATGGCCCTCCGAGTAAGCTCTTGCCTTTTGCTGCTGGTCCTTTTGCCCTTCGCCGCTCGCAGCGCGGCGGGCTGCGGCGGCGACGACGTGGCCTTCGAAGGAGAAGGGGGAGGCGAGAGCAGCGGGTCAGGACAGGGCAAGTGCCGATCGAGCAAAGACGCCTCCTGTGCCGGCGGGACCTGCGTCGCCGAGGAAGACGTCTCTTGCTATCCCGTCGTCTTGCCGGAGACGCCGTGTGTGAACGATCCGGACTGCGGCGGCACCCCCGAAGAGCCACACATTTGCGCCTACAACGAGAAGACCTGCGAGAACGGTGGCAAGAGCCTGTGCGTGAAGGGCTGTCTCCAAGACGCCGATTGCGCCGCCACACAGGCCTGTAGCTTCGATCACCACTGCCGCCCCAAGACCTGTGGAGCGTGTCCAGATTTGTTCTTCTGCGGTGGTGAGGGCAACTGCGTAAGGCCCGTCTGCCAGGTCGACGACGACTGTGAAAAGGGCTATTGCGTCAACGGCCTCTGTCACAGTCAGTTTGGCACCTGCGTGCCGTAGCTAGGCGCTCAGCGATCGGGTCCGACCGCGACGCGGCGGTGATCGCAGGCGCCGCCCACCGCGAGGCCGCACTGCTTGTCGCCGTCGAGGCAAATCTGACCTTCCGGACATTGGTCGGCGTCGGGGATGTTGGGATCGCACGGGCGCGAACAGTACTCCGGGAAGGGGAGGGGGGCGTCGTAGCGCCCATTTTTGTTGGTATCGATGAAGATGGCATTGGTCACCGCGTAGGGGAAGACGGGGGACCAATCGGGCACCGTGGGGGTGGCCGTGAACAGCGCGTTGATGCCCGGAATGTCGCCGAACGCGTCGCTCGCCAGCTTGGAGAGCTGCACCTCGCCGAAGGGTACGTCGAGGGACACCGGGCGGAGCAGGTTTTCGTCCTTCAGGCCCATGGCGATCACCACGATCCACGAGTCGCGGGCGGGCACCTGGAAGGTGACCTTGCCCTGGACGTCGACGATGGCGCTCTTCGGCGCGTCGGAGTCGATGACGCGGATGAGCTCACCGTTCAGGTAGACCTCCACCCGATCCACACCGAACCAACTGGCGGTCTGGACCTCCACCAGGAGCTCCAAGGACTTGCCCTCCGACGACGACACCAGATCGCCGTAGCTCTTGCCGTCGAGCGTGGCCTTGACGAAGGGACCGTAGCTGGCGAAGGCGTGCCCACCGCGCAGCGACTCGGTCACGTCGTTCGTCTGCGCCGCCATCGGCGAGTCGGTTGTGGAGCGAATGAAGGTGCGCGGAATGCCCGGTTCTTTCGCGGTCTCGTGGCTGTCGCTGCTGGCGACCTGCGTCCTTACCATGCCGCGCTCCAAGAACCGGAAGTAGTCCTCCACATGTCCCGGACGAAACGCACAGGGCATGTCCAGGGTGGCCGGGTCGGGCTCGATCAGACCGAACGACTCGTCGTCGCACAGGGCCTTGCTATCTTCGCGCGTGCCCGAGAACGACCACTCCGCGGCCTGCTCTTCGGGGGTGCGCTCCAGGATGCGCTTGTCCATCAACCAGGCGGCCTTGGTCCGGTAGCGGGTGCGGCACACCGACACGTCTTCGCTCTCGGCGCAGGGCGCGGGGGGCCAGGGGCTGATTTGTGGGCAGGCTGTGTCGAGGGCCGCTTTGTCTTGGGATTTGTTGATGGCGTCGCGGCAGCGATTCCAGTCGACCATCTCGCGCACGGTGGGCGTGCGAATCAAGTCGATGCGCTTGCCATTCAAGATCTCCATGCCGTCGTAGCTGCACGTCGCCGTGCGAAACACGGGGTTTTCGGCCTCCAAAAGCGTGGGCGTGCGTTTCCCGGTGTAGGGGTCCAGGCCAATCTGGTCGTTGTAACCAAAGAAGCCGTCGCGCGGGTGGGCTAAGATGGTAAACACCTTCGAGCCAGGCAAGGCGCCGCTGCGGATACCTTCCAGGATCTCCTCGCCGGTGTTGCAGGTCCAGTCGTAGGCG
>CAYLJT010000830.1:0-3701 GCA_964383995.1 uncultured Polyangiaceae bacterium | reverse complement strand
GGTCGCGTTGGAGCGCCTTTGCGAAGAACGCGTCGATGGAAGGTGGCAGTCCGGGGGCCACCTCGGAGGGCACCGGGATGGGGTCGGAGCAGATGCGCACCAAGATGTCTGTGTCGGTCTCGCCGACGAAGGCCACACGACCTGTCAACATGCGAAAGAGCACGAGCCCCAAGGACCAAAGATCGCTGCGCTGATCGACGCCCTTGGCCGAGCGCACCTGCTCGGGACTCATGTACGATGGAGAGCCCATCACCACGCCTGTGCGGGTGTTCTCTCCACCCGTCGCCGTAGGGGCCACTTTGGCAATGCCAAAGTCGAGCACCTTGACCACTTCGTCGTCGTCGACCCGGGTCAAAAAGATGTTCGCGGGCTTCAGATCGCGGTGCACGACGCCCGCCTCGTGGGCGCGGCGCAGGGCCTTGCAGGTCGCCGTGAGGATGGCAAGTGTCTCGGACAATCCGAGCGTGCGCTTTCGCCGCAGGCGGGCGCCGAGGTCTTCCCCTTCCAGGAGCTCCAGCACCATGTAGGGCGTGTCTTCGTGGACGCCGTGGCCAAACACGCTGACCACGTGCGGGCTGCGGAGCTGGGCCGCGGCCTTGGCCTCGCGCGCGAAGCGGTTTCTCGCGTCGGCGGAGGCGGCGAGGGCAGGGGCCATGAGCTTGATGGCGACGGGCGCGTCGAGCTGCACGTCGTGCGCACGCCAGACGGAGCCCATGCCGCCCTGGGCAAGGGGCCGTTCGAGCCGGTATCTCGCGGCGATGACGCTACCAATGGCGACGGGCAACGGGCCCTCCGTTTGTCGACGGCCAAGACCGCCGAGCCCTGGTAGAGTACACGCGATGTCGCCGCTTCGCGCCGAAAAATTCCTGACTCTGACAATCCTCGGTTGTCTTACCAGCGGGTGCGGCGTGGTCGATGCGCCGGCGCAATGCGGGGCCGCCGGGACCTGCGATTGTCCTACGGAGCGCTACATCGAGGCCTCGGCCACCTGTTGTCCCGCGTGGTCGAAGGCAGAGAACGGAAATTGCGAGGCGCGGCCTTGGCAGCTCCCACCGCAGGCCGCCGGGCTCGGCCCCGAAGGAGCCAGTGGCGCCACCGTCGGTTTGGGCGCAGACGGTCTCGCGGTGGTGTCTTATGCCCAGCCAAGGCCCTTTGATCCACCGCAAATCATCGTGGCCGAAGAGGTCGACGAAGGGGCCTTTGCGCTGCGCGAGCCGGGCGCTGCACTGGAGGGCGGCGCGAGCCTGCCCACGACAGCGGTCGACCCCAACAGCCGCCATGCCATCGTGACCTGGACACAGGGCCTCGACACCAAAGATGGCATTTACGTGAGCGAGCGCGGCTCCGACGGCACGTGGAAAGATCCCCGCGGCACCGTCGACAACCTCAGTTGGCACGAACAATACGCCTTGCGCTCCGACATCGTCATTGGCGGCTCGGGCGAGGCGATCCTGGTCTGGGATCAATGGACCGGACAGAACTTTGGCATCCAGGTGGCGCGGCAGAAGGGCGAGGGCGAAGCGTGGCAGTTGCCGAAGGACTACGAAGAGGTCTATTCGCCCAAGGTGTTTTATTCGAACCTGCCCTTCGTGGCGATGAACGCGGCGGGGGACGCCATGATCGCTTGGTTTCAGTCGAACGGTGGTCCTCTGATGACCTGGGTCACGGAGCGCCGTACACCGAACGATGACTTTACGCATGTCCGCCAGGAGGACTTCATCTCTCCCCCCGCCCAGCCCGTGGACTACGTCCATGCGCGCTTCAACCCGCGCCCCGCCGTGGCGCCGGACGGGCACGCGGTGGTCACCTGGGCGCAACTGGACGGGGCAGGGAATATTCCGCTCTTCATCGCCACGCGGGAGCCCGACGGGGCCTGGACCTTACCCCGCTCGTTGTCCGAGACATTTTCAGAGAAGGACGGCGTCTCCCGCTGCGCGGTGCCGGTGTTCGGTCCACAGGGCGATCTGTACGTCACCTGGATGCACGACCCGGGCACGGGGTACGAGGTGCTGTTCGCGCACCGCTCGGCGAGCGGTGAATGGTTGATTCCAGGGGACAGCCCACTGCGCCTCTCGGCGCCCGGTGTGTTCGCCTTCGAGCCGCACTTGGCGGTGGGCCCGAGCGGAGCCGTCGTTGTCGCTTGGTCCGAGGACGTGGGTGGCGCGTTTCGCGTGGTCGCACGGCGCTTCGATGGGCAAAGCGTGTGGGACGAAGCCACGGTGCTTTCGCCCGAAGGTGCCGGCGACGCGCTCGATCCGGCGGTCGCCATCGGCAAGGACGACAGGGCCGTCGTGGTCTGGACCCAGGGCCCCCTCCAAAAAGAGCACCTCTACGTGGCGCGGGTCGAATAGTCGGCGCAGGCGATCTCCACACTGCCGACGCGGATCAACGCGCGCGTCGTCGTCGCGCGAATCGTCGCCGTGAGCTTGTCGCGCAGGGCGTAGTCCTTGTCGACTTGCGCGTAGGCCGGAGGGTCGAGGAGCAGCACGCAACGCAGCAACAGCTCGGGGCCCGAGCTGGGTAGATCGGCGATCTGGAGGGACGCGTTGTCCAGAATGTCCGAGACATCGGGCTGCTCCAGGGCGTCGGCGAGGGCGCGGGCGGCCAGTAAAACGGCCTGGGATGCAGGCAGCTCCGCGCTGCTTCGCAGGGGCGCTGAGCGGTAGGCCTGGCTCCAAGGGCGCTGGATCACCGGCAGCTTCACCACCAAGGAGAGGTCCGAGAGCTCCGTCTCCGGGGTCTTCATGATCGCTGAAAACGCTTCGAAAATGGCGGTTTTGGCGTCGCCATCGCGGGTCAGCGCGACGTAGGCCCCCGGCTCCACGACGAGCGCCACGGCGTGCGCTACGACCTTCTTTGCGCCGACCAGCCAGGTCTGCTCGGGCCCCACCAGCTCGACCTCCGCCTGCCCGACGATCCGCGCCCAGTCGGCTTGTCCCCGGGCTTCGAGCAGGGCGACGGCGCCCCTGCGCAGGGCGCCTAAGGTCTCGCTCAACGCGCGGCCCGCACCGCCGCGGAGGCGACGCGCGCGGCCTCGCTTGCTTCGGCCTCGGCCATGGCTTCGCGTGCGGCCTCGTCCTCGCGCCGCGCTTCGGTCGTGCGGTTGCCGAGGTAAGACGACTCGTGGGTTGGCGCGGGCTGGGCCACCCGATGATCACTGGCTGCCTCGGCCATCGCCGTCGCGGCGTGGCGCACGTCGTCGTAGGGCTTGGCCAGGTCGAAAATAACCTTCGTGTTGCCGCCCTGGGACAGGTTTGCCAGGGCCTCGAAGCGCCGCAGCTCCATCGCGCCGGGAGAGCGGCCCAGGATGCTCGCGGCCTCGGCGAAGTTTTTGGCGCTCTCGACGTCCGCCTGACTCTTGATCACGACGTATTGCCGATCGCGCTCGGCCACGGCGACTTTGGCCAAGACCTCTTGCATCTGCGGCGGCAACTGCACGTCTTGCAGGCCAATCAGCTCCACATGCAAACCCCATTGAGCCACCACCGTCTCGACCTGCGAGCGCACCTTGGCCGCCACTTCTTCGCGGTGTGCCAGAAGCTCGTCGAGCCTTGTCTCGCCCACCACGTCGCGCAGCACGACCTTGGCTCGATCCTTCACCGCAGCTTCGTAGTTCTCGACGGCCAAGGTGGCCTTTTCGGGATCCACGACACGGTAGTAGACAACCGCGTCGACCATCGTCGTGACGTTGTCGCGCGTGA
>CAYLJT010000829.1:0-3706 GCA_964383995.1 uncultured Polyangiaceae bacterium | reverse complement strand
ATCACCCACCTATACACGAGCCGACCGCGCGCGGAAGCGGACGCCGAGCGGGGCGAACGGAGCTTGACGTCGCCGGCTAATACAGGCGATATGCGCAGCAATGTCCCGCAAGGAGCCCGCCATGACCGTAAACTCCCTCGTCCGCGCCGTCGTCACGTCCGCCCTTGTGCTCGCCGCCGCGGGGCTCACCGTCGGCTGCAATAACAAGGTCGCCGAGTGCAACAAGCTCATCGAAATGGCCAATACGGAGGGGGAGAAGATGGGGCAGCCGGGGGGCGATGCGGCGTCCCTCAAGAAGATGGCGGACGATCTCGACGCGGCCGCCAAGAAGCTCGGCGAAGTGCCGGTCACGCTGCCCGAGCTGGTGACGTTTCGAGACGACCTGAAGAAGCAATACACCGAGGTGGCGGGCGCGGCCCGCGACGCGGCCGACGCCATCGGCAGCAACAACCTCGAAAAGGCCAATGGCGCCCTCGCCAAATTCACGGCCGCCGAGACCGCCAACGCGAAGCTCGTCACCGACATCAACAAGTTCTGCCAAGAATAAGCGGTCTTCAGGCCATTTCGGAGCCGCGGCGGCGCTTCACGGGGCAGCGTCGCCCGCGCTGCGCAGCACCTCGCTCGGCATTTCGGCGAGAAAAGGCGTTCGCGCGCTGAGCTTCTCCACGAGCTGTGCGTCGGCCTCGCTGGGCGCGGCCGAGGCCGCGATTTCCAACAAAACGCCGACATTTGCCGCGTGTTTCTTCACGCGGGCCTCGGCGTAGGCCGCCATGTCGCCGCGGTGAATCATGAATGGCCAGTCGCTGGCTTGCAGCAGGAGCAGCTCGACGATGGCGCGGTCGAGGGCCCGCCCGGCGACACCGCCGACGTGCCTGTGCTGGGCCAAACAGGCCTCGACGTTCGAGGCCGCGTGGTGGACATGCCGCAGCAGCTTGGCCGTTTGAGCGCCCGTCCAGACCTTGCCAAAGCCCTCTTCGCCCCACGACGAGGCTGCTGGCTCGGACACGACCAACTTCGGATGCCGTTCGAGATAGCCGACGAGCGTCGTGGGCTCGACGCCGCCGTCCCGCTTGCGAGCGTCGAGCAGGCGAATGACATGCTCCAAGAACAGCGGGCCTTCATGCCACCAGTGGCCGAACAGCTCCGCATCGTAGGGGGCGACGACGATCGGAGAAATGCCTGAAAACGACGGCAATCCGCGCAAGGCCGTCTCGCGGCGCGCGACGAAGTCCCGGGCGTGGAGGCTCGCGCGAAAGGCGGCGTCGTGCGGCACATAGGGGTGCTTCTCGGCGTGAGGGCCCGTGATGCGATGGTACTTGAGGCCTGTTGCCAGGCGCACGCCGAAGGGGCCGAGGTGCCCTGTGAGGTCGGCCTCGTCGCGATCGAAGCCAATGTCTCTGTAGTAGTCCCGATAGACCGGATCGCCTGGATAGCCACGCTCGCGCGACCAGACCTCTTGCGATGCGTGGGGATCGCGGCCGAAAAACACGGCCTTTTCAGGGGTGACGATGGGAGCGTAAACCGACAAGGGGGGGCTGGGCCGGCCGAGCTCGATGCCGTGTGCGTCGAGGACACTGGGCCCTACCTGGAGGGCGCCGAGGTCCGCCGAGAAGCGCGGATCAAAGCCGCACTCGGGGAGCCAAAAGCCCCTTGGCTGGTGCCCGCTCAGGGCTGCAAATGCCGCTTTTCCAAGGCGAATTTGCGCGCGGACCGCCCAGGGCGAGACGGCCAGCCCGGGCAGGTAGGCGTGGGTCGCGCTGGTCGTGAAGAGGGCAATCTGACCGGCCTCCGCGTGGTGGACGAGGGCGCCCAGGACGTCGCCGCCGACGCGGCGGAAGGTGTTCTTCGCGAGGCTCAGACGAGCGTGGTAGTGGGCCAGGACGGGGGCCCAAACCGGCTCGAAAACCAGGCGCTTCTGCTCCCGGGCCAAGAGCTCGAAGAGCCCTTCGAGGTGGGACTCGAAGCGGCTCATCAGGAGGGTGTCGCGCAGCATGGCCGCGAGGGTCGGCGAGATCGAGAGTGTCAGTTGCGCGGAGACGCCATCGTGCGCGAGGCGGTCGAGGAGGTCCAAGAGCGGGAGGTACGTCTCCCACAGGGCCTCGTGCAACCAGCGTTCTTCGAGCGGCGCTTGGTGCTCGGGGTGCCTCACATACGGCAAGTGTGCGTGCAAGACCAAGCCGACATAGGCCTTGTTGCGCGCCATGGGCTAGGTCGCGGAGCCCTTGAGCTCGGCCCCGAGATCGGCGCCAAGGGCGGCCGCAGAGGCCTCGTCCCGGGGGAACGCCGCGCGGCGCTCGCCGCGGCGCAGGCCTGTGCCGTCGGGGTTGGCGAGCAGGCCTCGCAGATAGATGTCCTCACCTTCGCGGACCGCATAGGCCGCCACGGGAATACGGCAGTTGCCCGAGACAGCCGCCATGACGGCGCGCTCTGCGCTGACCGTGAGCGTCGTTTCGCGGTCCGCCAAAGGTGCAAGAAATTCGGCCGTTTTACCGTCGTTTGTGCGGCATTCGATGCCGAGGGCGCCCTGCCCCACCGCCGGCAAGCACAGCGCTGGATCGAGCACCTCGGTCGCGCGCTCGGCGAGGCCGAGCCGGCGCAGACCCGCATAGGCCAGGACGATGGCGTCAAACTGGCCCTCTTCCATTTTGCGAAGACGGGTGTCCACATTGCCACGCACGGGCTGGAAATCGATGTCGGGGCGGGCGGCCTTGAGGGACACGACGCGCCTTAAGCTGGAGGTGCCAATGCGGCTGTTCGGCGGCAAATCGAGCAGCTTGGCGCCGGAGCGAGACACGAGCACGTCGCGCGGATCTTCCCGGCGAGGGATGCACGTGAGCGCCAGTTGGGGGGCCACGTCGGCGGGCACGTCTTTGATGGAATGCACGGCGAAATCGGCCTGATTCGCCAACAAGGCCTCTTCGATCTCCTTGATGAAGAGGCCCTTTCCACCGATGTCGACGAGGGAGGTTGTTTGGTTCTTGTCCCCGGAGGTGACCACCAACAGCTCGTGGATGACGAGCCCCTCGTGAGCGGCCGCGAGCTCCCGCGCAAAGGCCCGCGCTTGGGCGAGGGCAAGGGCCGACCGGCGGGTGGCGAGGCGAAGGGCCGCTTCCATGAAACTACGCTTGGCCCATCCCCGAGCGGGCGTCGAGGGGCCGCGCTTCGGCGGCGTCGCTCTCGGGCAATTCGAACAAATCGCGCAGCGCGACGGCGTACTCCTCGACGCGCGGATCGTCCGCCATGCCCTTGAGACGCGCGGTCGGGGCGTGCAGAAGCTTGTTGGTCGCGGCGTCGAGCATCACGCGCAACGCTTCGCGATCGGGCTCGGACAGGTGCTTGAGCTTGCCGCCCAAACTGCGCTCGAGCTCCGCTTCGAGGATGCCGCGCGTGCGCGTGCGAAAGCTCGTGATCAGCGGCGAGAGCGCATGCTTTCGCGCCCAAAGCTCGAAGTTTTTCACCTCATCGACGACGAGCGACTCGGCCCGCGCGGCCTCGTTGACGCGGCCTTGCAGCGACTCGGCGACGATCTGCGAGAGGTCGTCGATGTCGTAGACGAACACGTTTTCGAGCTGGTTGACCTCCGGATCGACGTCCCTTGGTACGGCGATATCGACGAGGAACAGGCTGCGGCCCTTGCGCGCCTTGGACACGCGCTTCACGAGCTCGCGCGTGATCACGAAGGTGGGGCTCGACGTGGACGTGATCA
>CAYLJT010000828.1:0-3710 GCA_964383995.1 uncultured Polyangiaceae bacterium | reverse complement strand
ACTTCGTGCAGCTCGTCGGCCTGGCGAGCGCGGGGTAAAAGCTACATCCCAGGCAGACAGAGGCCGCCAATGGCCGGGTTTCCCGACGGACAAAGGCCCATGCACTGGCCTGTCATCAGGTCGGGCGCCTGCCCCTGGGGACAGCCCTGGGCCGGAGCCGGGCCAGGAGGATTGGGGAACGGCCCGGGCGCAGGAAACCCCGGAATCGCCGGCAAACACACACCTGCCGCGGGCGCCGAGCCGCTCGGACAGGGGTTGGCGCACTGGTTGAGCACCGCGTCGCGCACCTGCCCGGTGGGACAACCGTTGCTCGAAGGCGGTGGATTGGGGCCCGGCGTGGGTGGGGGCGTAGGAATCGGCGTGGGGCCCGGCCCTTGAGTGTCCACCACCTTGACCTTGAAGCCCGAGCGCATGTGTTTGCGCACCATGGCCTCGCTCAGCCAGCCATAACCTCCCTCGCCCCATTTGGTGCCCCAACTGTTGTGCACGAGGAACTGCCGCCCCTGGGGGGTCGGACGGTAGCCTGCCAGAACCACCGCGTGCCCCTCGTCGCCCCGCACGTCGTAGTCGGGGATCACCCCGCCTTGCAGCGACTTGTGGCTCCAGGCATCGGGGTCGATGGAGAAGCTCACCCACACGTCGTCGCCTCCGGCGAGCACCGCGGCGACTTCGTCGATGTCCACGGGCTTCGACAGCTTTTCCAGGCCCGCGACCCGAAAACGCCCTTGTCCATCGGCGATTTTGCGCTCCGCTTGCAACTGCTTGTCGAAGGCGCCGGTGCCCGACTGCACCGAGTACGCGGATCCACACGCGTCAAACGGCGCCACGGTCAGTTTGCACGCTTTGGCGGGGTCGTAGGGCCACACGGGCTCGCTCGTGATGGCCTCGTCGAGGGTTTGGTCCCCTGCCACGCCGATGTTGGGCAGCCCGTATTTGGACCACACGTGGAGCGGCGCCACGACGTCGCCCTGGCCGAGCCTGCGAAGCGCGTGATCCATGGCCGTGGACAGCGAAAACGCCGTGCAAGCGCCCACCGCGCCCTGGGATTTGATGGGGCCTTCCAGGCCCGTGATGCGATGATCGACGATCGGCGGCAGGGGCCCCGAGACGAGCTGCATGCGGGGGGCGATCGCGAAGGCCTTGGTCGCCTCGCTGGGGGCGCCGCAATCGAACCCGACCCAGGTGTCGGGGGCGACCTCCCGCGGCGCGCAGCGGACCCGCCCCGAGAGGGAGCGCATGGCGGCCACGTTGACCGGTCGGTAGCTAACGTAGGGTGTCCATTGCGGTCGTCCCGCGGCCATCGGCGCGCGGGACGGTGGGGTTCGTGCGGTCGGCGAAGCGCAGCTCGAAAGAGCCAGCACCCCGCTCAGCAGAACCCCCAGCCTCACTGATCGCGCCACGCTAACCTCCACCATCGGAGGCTAAACGCCTTTTGTGGCCCTGAACATCCCCGAGGCAGGGTTTCGCTGGCGCGTGTTCGCGCCGGACGCTGGCCTACGGTTCGATGGCGACGATGCGATGCAGCGACAACCGCGTGACGACCGCCAACGGTTGGCGGCGAAGCCCCACCAACCGAACCCGCTTGCCCTGGCGGGCCGCCCGCCGAAACAAGGGGGTGAGCGCCCCGATGGCCGCGGAGTCGAGGACGGAGACGTCGTGGAGATCGAAGGTGATCTCGTCATCGCGTTGGGCCAAGAGACGGCGACAAAGCTCGCCCAGCTCGGCCTGACGCGTCGCGTCCAGCGCCCCCGTCAACGCAAGAACGACCCATTTCCCCTCCCGATCCCGAAACATCGGAACCTTATCAGCCGCCGCTTCGGCGGCCTGCGTGCCTGGGCCTGACACGCGGCGGACCCCCGTGCAGTCACTCCAGTCGGCGCAATCGGCCTCGTTTGCGGCGTTGCCCAGACTCGGAATGTCCTTCACCGTCGACCTCACACCCCCGTTACGGGTCGAGCTCGCCCGATCCGTCAGAAAAAAGCGCCAGGGAGCAAGTTTTTCCCGATCGCGGCAGCGATTTTTCGAAAAACGCTTTTTCGCTCCCCGCGCGGTAGCATTTGGGGCAATCCGGGGAACCACCTTCGGACGTGACGCTGTATACAGGTGGTGTTGGGCCGCCCATGAAACGCCACGCGAGCCTTGTTCCCTTGTCCCGCGACCACCACCACATTCTCCTGTTTGCACAGGGGCTGAAGGTGGATGGCCCTGCAAGCCTCAAGGCGCTGTGGCCGAAGGAGCTGGCACCGCGCATCGAACATCTGCGCCGGGTGTTCCGCGAAGAGGTCGCGCCGCATTTTCTGGCAGAAGAGAAGATCTTGTTCGCTGTCTTGCGTGGGCGGGACGCTGATCTCGATCGCTTGATCGCCGAGATCATCGATGATCACCGCGCCATCGAGGGTTTGCTCGCGACCCTCGACGACACCGACAAGCCCGACGAAGTGCTCAACGCCCTGGGCCAGTGTCTGGAGCTGCACATCCGCCGCGAAGAAAGGGCGTTGTTCGAGAAGATCCAGGACGTGATCGACCCCGCGGAGCTTACCGCGCTGAGCGACGAGCTGGCGTTGACCGATCGACGCACGCTGGCGTGAGCCGCCCCCAAAGCTTGCTCTTCCCGACCTACAAAAACAGCCCTTGGGAGGGTGGGGACGCGGGACATCTGTTCGGCCGCTTGGGAGTCGATCTATAGGTGGGCCATGCGACTTGTTTTCGGCCTCGCCGTGCTCCCCGTGCTCACCTCTTTCGCCCTCGCGACGGGGTGCGGTTCGGCTCCGCCCCCGGCGCCCGAACCCCCCAAGGTCGAAGCGACCAAGGCGCCCGTCGCCGAGGAGCCCGCTGATCCTGCGAAGCCGACGCTCGATCCCGACGTCGTGGAGAAGTGCCTGGCGACGGCCAACGCGAAGCGCGCGAAGTTCAGCGGCGAACCGGCCAAGGTGACGCTGAAGCACGTGCTCATCAAATACAAAGGCGCGAAGAACCCCGTGGAGAGCGTCACGCGCAGCCGCGAAGAAGCCTGCGTTCGCGCCATGGAAGCGCGGGACAAAGTCGTAGGCGGCGCGGACTTCGACGCCGTGGTGAAGGAGTACAGCGATGAGCCGGGCGCCGAGACGCGCAACGGCTCGATAGGCTCGGTGGAACGCGCGAGCCTGCAAAAGCCCTTCGCCGACGCGGCCTTCGAGCTCGGGGTCAATCAGATGAGCGACATCGTCGAGACCGAGTCGGGCTTTCACCTGATTTTCCGCACCGAGTAGTTGGCCCGAGACCCCCGAACCCCAATGCTCCCGCGCCCATGAAGGTCGGCTCGATCGTGGATGGACGCTTCGAGCTCCTCGCGGCCGCTGGCTCGGGCGCGATGGGGGTCGTGTACCGCGCCCACGATCGTGTCTCGGACAACTACGTCGCGCTCAAGCTCTTGCGACCTCAGCTCGACGAGCTCAGCGAGCGCTTCGTGCGCGAGGCCGAGGTGCTCGCCGAGCTCGCGCACCCGAGCATCGTTCGTTACGTTGCGCACGGCAAAAGCGCCGACGGCGACAGCTATTTGGCGATGGAGTGGCTCGATGGCGAGAGCCTCACGCAGCGCTTCAAGCGCACGCCGACGCTCGGGATCGACGACGCTTTGCTCGTCGTGTCGCAGGTCTCGGGGGCGCTCCACGCAGCCCATCAGCTTGGCATCGTTCACCGCGACGTGAAGCCCGGGAACATCTTCTTGGTCG
>CAYLJT010000827.1:0-3714 GCA_964383995.1 uncultured Polyangiaceae bacterium | reverse complement strand
GTGAGCAGGAGGTAGAGGGCCGTGAGGCGATACGTCTTGCCGGTGCCCGCGCTCGCCGCGATGACGAGGTTCCGCCGAAACGCGTAGATCGTGTCGTCGCCATTTCCGGCGACAAAAGCGTCATTTTGAGGCGTGATCGCTGGCAGAGCCGTGCTCAGTAGAGCGACGAAGACTCCGCGGAGGCGACGCGCTTCTTGTCGCGGCCGGAGGCCTTCGAATAAACGGCGTCGAGGTTGAGCGCCAAGGTCATGTAGAACGACGCGTCGGGGCTGTAGAACACCTCGCGACGAGTCCCGTCCTCACCGATCCAGCCCGTTTCGTTCGAGTAACCGAGGGCGAGATCGACGTACGAGTACACCGGGTAGCCGAGGCTCACATCGAAGACGGTGTTGGGTTGGTAGAACGTGCGATCTTCGGTGCGGTCGGCGGTGACGCAGCCGGTGTTGATTTGCACGTCGCACTCGCTGCTCGGAAAGTCGTGCTTGAAGCCCGCCGCGATGCCGAGCGACGTGCTGAGCGAGAGGTCGCCGTACAAGGGCAAATCGAGGGAGCCCGAGATACCGAGGGTGTTCAGCGAGAACGAGTTGCGGCCGAGGCGGTCGTCGAAGGCGACCGTGTTGCCTTGCGCGTCCTGCGGATTGCTCGGCAGATCGTGGTCCGCGGTGGCCTGGTAGGAGCGAGCGAACAGGTGACCCCAGCTTCCATTGACGCCCAAGGTGAGGTTGTTGAGGCCGTCGGCGTCGTTGCCGAGAACCTTTACCGTCTGCGTCGCGCCGAGACCGAGGCGGGTCGAGAGGTACTTGCCTTGGGCCGAGCTGGCCTTCGACGTGGGGAAGGTGAGCGAGCCGCTGAGCGACAAGTTGGTCGCGTACTCGCCGTCCTTGCTCTTCCAAGCGTTGCGGCTGTAGCCGAGGCGCACCGGCAAATCGGCGAGGAGAAGCTCACGCTCGCGCACGGTGGAGCCGTTGGTCAGCTCGACGTCGGCGCCCAGGGTGGCGCCGATGCTCAGTTTGTCCTTGGGCAGGTCGAGCAGGAAGAACTTGGGGGCAAAGGCGAAGTTCCAGCCGTAGTACTCACCGTCGCCGCTGATGTTGTCGCGGCCGACGCCGACGGCCGTGGTGGTGACCGTTTGGGTGGCGCTCAAGGTGGTGCCGCGCCAGCGAAGGGGCGGGGGCGCGTCGCCCGACGGGGTCGTGGTGTCGGCGCCGGGGGTCCCACCCCACGAGAACGACGCGGACGCGGTGGCCGGTGCCGGCGCGGGTTGGGCGGCGGGCGCGGGGGCCGCAGGCGGGGGCGCGGCCGGGGGGGGCGCAGGGGCCGCCGGCGGAACCTGTGCAAACGCCAAATTTCCGAGCCCAAAAACGCTGGCAGCGACCAACGTTGAAACCAAGGACTTGCTCATGACCGGGACCTCAATGGGGGCCAACGTGCTCCACCAGCGGCGCGCAGAAGAGGCTGGCGAATCTCACAGCCGGACGTGCGCGTCAACGGCGCCACCGACCTTGGGGCGCCAAAACGCAGGAACCGTACCGAGTCCCGCGCGGGCCCAAATGCCGCCGAAATAGGCGCGTTTTGGGGGATGGGGCAGGGCTGGGTCCCGGGGGCGCGTTACAGCCCTGACGGCGTCGAGCCGTCGTCGGCCTGACGCCCGTGGGGATCGCCTGGACGCAACCGCAGTAGCCCGGGCGCACCAATCGCGTTAACGGTCAGGCATGGACTCCTTCTCGGATCGCTCCCCCCCAGCGGGACCTCAAACGGCGGTCCGCCCCACCGAAATCACCGCGCTATTGGGTCGCGGAACGCGCTTCGAAGGCAAGCTCTTCTTCGAAGGGCGGGTGCGCATCGACGGGGCGTTTCGGGGTTCCATCGAGGGCCAGGACGTCCTCGTGATCGGCGACGGGGCGGAGGTCTCGGGGGACATCTTGGTCACCACGTGCATCGTTACGGGAGGCGATGTCGACGCCGACATCCGGGCCCGCACCGCCATCGAGCTCTACGCCCCCGCGCGCGTTCGTGGCGCGCTCCACGCGCCGGCGGTCTTCATCGATCGGGGGGTGATGTTCGAAGGAACCTGCAAAATGGCCCCGTTGGACGAAGAGCCGGAGCTCGACACGGCCTCCGAATGATGCCTCGTGGCCGCGAAGTGTGAACCGCTGGATACCCGGTAGCGGCCCTCAGGCAGCAGATTTTTGGCGCATCGGAACCCAATTTGCCCGAAATTCGGCATGCTCGTCGCGACCGGCCGCGCGGCACGGCCGCTGCTAAAGCTTAGTCCCATGACGCCTCGCACCCTTCGCTCATCGCTCGCGTTGACCTTCCTCGCCGTCTCCGTCGCGCTCTTTGGGGGAGCATCGTCGGCCCACGCCGACGATGACGAGGTCGCGAAGTTGGAAGCCCACGGCAAAGCCCTTCGCTACACGGTGCCCACGACGGCTCCGAGCAGCTCCATCGATACCGGCGGTGCCGCCGTGGTCGTGCATGCGCCTCTCCCCGTGGTGCGCTCCATCGTCACGAGCTACGGCCGCTACAAGGACTACGTTCCGACCTTCGAGCAAAGCCGGCTGATCGGCAAGAAAGACGGCGAGTCCGAGGTCTACTTCGACGTTCCGGTGTTGAACGGCGCAGCCCACGTGTGGGCCGTTCTCAAGATGGGCAAGCCCGTGACGACGGCGGACGGTGAGGTCATCCGGGGCCGCTTCGTGAAGGGAAACGTCGATGATTTTCGCACGATTTGGCGGCTGAAGAAGATCGACGAGCAGCGCACGTTGGTAAAGCTCGAGATCTTGGTCGACCCCGACCTGCCGCTACCGGCCTCGCTCGTGACGCACCATCTTCGTGAAGCAGCATACAAAGGTGCGAGCGCCGTGAAGAAAGAAGGCGAAAAGCGCGTGGGGTACGTGGCGCCTGCGCCCGCCCCCGTCGCGTCGTCGGCGCCGGCGGCGCCGCCCGAAGAGGCCGAGGTGCCCGAGACGCCGGAAGAGAAACCCCCGGCGAACGTGGCGAAGCGGTGAGCCTTGGGAGCGGCTGAGGCGCTGGATGTAGGCGAGCTTTTCGAGGCCGGGCATGGGTCGAGCGGCGCACCGCTCGGGCTTTTGTTGGCCAACGAGCGGCTCGTCGAAGCAGGCCTTTTGCTGCGCGAAGCGCTGGGCAGCGAGCGGGTCTACGCCCGTTCGTTCGGAGGGTTCGTGCGCGAGCTCTTGGGCTTGCTGCGCCCCGAGCTGCGGTTTGCGGGGCGCGAGCTGCGGCTGCTCTTGACCCGTCGCGCCATGGAAGAGCTGGGCTCGCGGCTGGTGCGCTTGCCCGACGAGCCCGCGGCCCGCGCGCGTCTCGCGGCGGTCGCCGATCGGGCGCTCGGGCAGTGGCGACGGGAGCGACCGATGGAGCCCGTCGAGACCTTGGAGGGTCGTTGGATCGACGCGCTGCGCCCGGGGGTCGATGCGGCCCTCGCGGAGCGAGGGCGCATCGACCCC
The DNA here is from genome assembly GCA_964383995.1 of uncultured Polyangiaceae bacterium. Lineage (GTDB taxonomy): Bacteria > Myxococcota_A > Polyangia > Polyangiales > Polyangiaceae > CAYLJT01. The sequence goes on along the minus strand of CAYLJT010000827.1, from coordinate 244 downwards.
CGGGGCGCAGGCTTCGCGTTGAAGCAAGCGCTGCGCGAAGAAGGGGCTCGGGCCCGCGCCGAGCCCCTCCTCGCGCGCGCGTTCACGGTGCTGGGGCTGCTGGAGCCGAGCGAGGACAACCTGCTGGCGTTGGAGGCAATTCATTGCAGCTCAAACGGTTTGCGCGTGGTGCTCCCGAGGCTCGTGGACCCGACCGGCGAAGACCCCGTGGGGGCGCTGGCCGAGGTGCTCGAACGGCGTTGGG
>CAYLJT010000826.1:0-3724 GCA_964383995.1 uncultured Polyangiaceae bacterium | reverse complement strand
AAAGGCGCGGCCGGTGCATATTGAACTCCGCGGCTTCGCGAACCGGACAAAGCTGCGTGCGCAACACACCGCTGTCAAAGCGCAACCACAGTTGCCGGCGCCTTCCAACTCGCAACTGCCGAGGGGAACGAGGGAAGGACGGCCTGCCCAGGCGCACCCGTTGCAAACTCGGGAGGAAGAGCCGCATAATAATTCTCAAGAGGCCGAGAAGGGAACACGCAGACGTGAAGCGACACGCGACATGCAGCCAATGTAAGCTCCCGGAGGAGTGCATCCCGCTCCGGTGCAGGAGCGGCGTCCGCGGAAGGACCAACATCCGCGTGGGGTCCGGGGGCGGCCTGGGGACCAAGACCTTCGTCCACAGCACTCCGTACACGGACATCCGCGTGCACGAGTACCTGATCTGCGCCAAGTGCTTGCTCGGTCGAGGAGAAGCTCCAGGCAAGCAGTTCGTGTTCGCGCTCATCATGACGGTGCTGCTCGGTGGCTGGCTGACCCTGCCGGCCCTGCTCGTGGGCCTTTGGGCGTACTCCCAGGATCGAATCCCGCTCGGTTGGGTCCTGGTGCCAGCGGCTCACCTCGTCCTGTTCCCTCCGCTCTTTCTTCTCTACGAGCACCGCCAACGGCGAGGTTTCGTGCTGCGCGTCCAGGAGGACCGGTTGACCGAGGCCGAACGGTGGAACGCGGCCCACGGGATGGCGATGGAAGAGGTCAAAGAGGAGCGCGGCAAACGGGTCGTCTTTTCCTACGACGAGAATCAGCGCATGTCGCCATGAGCCGTCATGAAGGCGTCTCCCCCGGCGGCCGGAGCCCCAGGGTGATCCCCTGGCTCCGAAGCCGCCTCATGATATCGGTGTCCTGGGATGAGGCGACGATCCCCGAGCCTCGGGCGCGGCTCGCCGCGATACGGCTGTTGATCAGCGCCCCGACGACCAGTCCGACGACAGCGCCGAGGATCGCGAGCAGCACCTGCCCGATCATGAAATCGAGGGTGGCGCCGCCAGCGAACCATCCGGCGATCGCCCCGGCGGCGACGACGACCACCACCAGCGAGACGAGCCCCGACTCCGCGCGGTCATGGACGCCGCGACACGAGCGGCAGCGCGGAATCGGTAGAGCAAAGCTGACGTACTTCGTGCGTGTCGCGCGCAGCATGGGCCCACCTGTCTCCTCTTGGCTAATGACCCGATAGAAAAGCTGGACGTTCGTCGATTCGTCGTCGAAGGGTTCCCTCCTGCAGAACCAGCAGGTCCGCGTCTCGGCGGGGTCGAGAAGGCCCTCGCGGGCCAGGTAGGCAACCGCGCCGGGGGTGGTCACCTGGGCTTGCTCTTCAGAGAAACGGACGCGCTCGTCGAGGTTCATGGCTGCTCCGCGCGGGGCCGCGGTGCCGGGCAACTCCGCAAGCGCCGCAAGCCTGCGCTGGTATGAGGGCCAGAGCTCCCAGGGATTGTCAAGAGGATGTGGCAGCGCCGAGCTTCGCAACGGTCGGACGTGTCGAGCCGGAAGCCGCCGATGACCCGCCTCACCCTGCCGCTGCGGCCTCCGCCTCGGCGCGCAGGCTTGCGATGTTCTCGCGACTCACCCGCGGGCACGTCGAAGAGTGCGGCCATCTCTGCCGTCGTTGACAGTGGTTGCGAGAGGGTTGGACCAACATGGTTCTGTGAATGCTCGTGGTCGGCGGGATTCGCGGCTCAGCGGCAAATCGTTCATCTACGGGGCAAGACCACGGCACGTTCGGCGCGAATCTGGTCGCGAGAGCTGGCAGAGCCGCGAGTTGCGATCGCCGGATCCCGCTTCATCAGCTTCAGCGGGACTTCTGGATGCTTGTTGATAACTTCTTTGCGGGAACAATCTGCCATGTCGCATCACAACTCCGGGGTTCTCGTCAGGGCTTGTCGACTCGTTCACGCCATAGTATTTGGTCCCCAAGCTAAGAAGATGTCCTGACAAGGCTCCGAAACCGAACCCCCAAAATTTGAGCGGATAGTTCGATGAGCACTACAGTGAACTGCAACCGGTGCGGCGCTGCCGATTGTCCCGTCATGCGGACACCGCGAGCGGACGGGGCATACAGCCTCACTGCTCGATGCGCCAGGTGTGGCAAGCACCGCGTGCTGCTCAGCGCGGAGTATCCCGATCTATACAGTCGTATCCATGAATTCCCGATCGACGCGGCGCCGCCGGGCACACGTCTGTCCGATGACGCGTTTATCGCCCGCCACGCTGAAACCTCGGGACTCGCGAAGCGTCCGTCAAACGCAGCCTACCTAGGAACAGGCATTGTCTTTCTCGCGAGTGCCCCTGGGGCATTCATCGCTCTCGATCGTTTGGGCGTCTCATGGGCGCTCATTGTCGCGGGAATCGGCCTTGTGGTCCACTTTCCGGTCGCATATAGGCACCATTTGGAGCGTGGTCAGGCGCGACCAGTATTCCTTTGGGGAAGCAGGTTTGGATACGCGATGTTAATCATGGGTATAGCGCTGCAATGGTTCCCACGGTAGACGAGCTGCGCGAAAGTGTGCGCGCTCCCGAACCGAGGCGGGCCAACGAGGATAGGGGTAGGCTCAGACGCTCTCGGACGCGGTCCTTTGAAACCCACCAGAGGCGCAAGCTGGATCGGCGACCCGGCGATCCGGGCCACGCACCCGTCGCCCGTGCGAGCGAAGTTCTGTACGGCGGCGTCAATCACCTCGCCGTCGCGCCAGTGGAAGCTACGCAGCGCCGGCAAGCACACCTCGCCGAGGGCCCCCACGCCGGGACCCTTGGCCCCCCAAAAAAAGGGACGGCTCCTTCATTTTCGATGACAGGGTTTGGGCGAAATCTCGGGCTTTCGTAGGTAAGGGCCTCCAATATCTCGGGGGGGCAGCCCCGAGCCGCCGCCGCCCGGACGGTGCGTGGCGAGGTCGTCGCCGGCCTGGGGTCGCAAATGTTGTGGCGAATGCATTTTTGTTGAGAGCATTTTCCCGAAACCACCGACTTCTCATTTGAGGGCTCCGCTTCGTCGCGGGGCCCCGGGAGTTGTTCGTGGCGGCGCACAAGAAACCTGTTCTTACCGATCTTTCCCTGGTCAACGAGGCCATCGAGCGCGCGGTGGCGCCTTTTGTTGGGCTCTTTAGCGCGTCGCAGCTCGACGAGATGCGGGAGGTTCTGGCCGACTTCATCGTCACTAGCCCGACGGGCGCGGGGCTTGTTCGCGATATTGAGGGGGCGACGCGGGTCGACGCCAGTGGCACGAAGACGCGCGACGGGTTGGGGCGGCAGCGGACGTCGCGGCGGGGGCGGGGACGGGGACGATGACGCGACCGCTCAATGCTCGCCGGAGGTCGCGGCACGTATGGGGCTCGGCATGGCCACGGTGTTTCGTGAGCAGGCGAGCGGGCTCGCCCGGACTAGAACTACCGGCGGCAGTCCGCATCAGTGCAACTGAGTCACCCCAGCAAACGCCCCTCCATGGAAAACCACCGCAATGTCACTCGGGCCAGCAGCGGCGCCACCTTGCTCCACGCCTCTGCCATGCTCGACGGCCGGTCTTCCACGCGCTTTGCTACCAGCGTTCGCAGCGCGCCCTCCAACCCAAACAACACCCCCGAGCGCTCCCACGCCGGGTGCAGCGTGTCCCGTTCCCACAACGGCAGCCACTTGCCTTGGTGGATGGCGGCCAGCACAAGCGGCCAGGTTCCGGCGAACATGGGTGCTCCTACCAGCGCGTGGTACAGCACGGCTC
>CAYLJT010000825.1:0-3724 GCA_964383995.1 uncultured Polyangiaceae bacterium | reverse complement strand
CGCAGCCGATGTAGCTCGACCCGAGCGTGGCCAAACCGCAGGCGCCGTCGCACTTGCCCGTCGTCGGGTTGCACACCGTATTTTGCAGAGGATCGCACGTCTCGGTGATGTAGCCGAGCCCGTCGTCTTTGCACCAAGTGCCCACCTGTCCAACGCAGGTGCCCGTGTTCGGCAGGCAGCCCACGCACCCGGGCGCTTCAGGCAGACCGTTGCAGTCGTCGTCGAGCCCGTTGCAGAGCTCAGGGATGGGCATCACCTGACCCGTGCAGGGGCCAAACGTCGCAGTCGCGGCGTCACAGGTCTGGATACCCGCCTTGCACAAACCAACGCCCAAGGTGCCGGGCGCGCCGAGATAGCAAGCCTGCGTGTCTCCAGGGGTGCAGTCGCAAGGGCCGTCTTGGAGGGTGTTCCGCTCGCAACCGTCGGTCTCATCCTGGTTGCAATCTTCGTGGTACAGATCGCAGACGATGCCGCACGTGCTGTCTTGGCAGGTCGACGTCGCGTTGGGCCTGTCTGGACAAGCGCTGTTGCAGCCCGCGCAGTTCTGCACGTCGTTCGCGAGGTCGATGCACGTCATTCCGCAGCAGGTCAAACCCGGGGTACAGGCGTGGGTCGGGTTGCAGCCCGGCACGCAAGTGCCCGAAACGCAGATGGCCCCGGCGGGACACTGGGCGTCGTCGACGCAATTGACACAGGCATGGAGGGTCGTGTTGCACACCGTTGGGGCCACGCAGTCGGTGTCGTCTGTACAGCCCACGTCGCACACTGCCATGGAGGTGCAATATTCCCCCATAGGACAGACATCTTCGGCGGGCGTGCACTCCACGCAAATGTCGTGGTCGACGTCACACACGGGCCCGCCCGGGTGACCCGCGCAGTCCGCGGAGCTTATGCACTCGGGGGGAATGCCGCCGCCCCCTTCGCCGCCCGTGCCGGTCGTCGAGCTGGTCGAGCCCCCGCCGGTCGACGTGGTCGTCGACGTGTCACCGCCGCCGCTCCCCGAGCCGGACGAGCTGCCGTTGTCTGCCCCTCCGCTACAAGAGGCCGCCCCCGCGGCCAACGCACCGAACATCGCCAAAATTATCGTCGAAACAAGGCGAAAAGAGGCTCTCGGTGTCGTCGGCATACGTCCTCCGGCAGGCGCGAGCTGCACCTACGCGGCCGCGATCATCTCACGCTTCTCCGACCTTGGGGAGCCTATCCTCGGAGCATCACAGGCGTTTTTGCTGTTCTTCGGCGAGCTCGAGCTCGGCCATCGCCTCGGCCCACGCGGCTGCGTCCTGATCCTCGTCGACGGCCGCGCGGAGCGCCTTTCCTAACCTCTCTTCCCGCACCGAATCAGCGACGAAACGCAGCTTTTCCCGCTCTTCGGCGCTGCCCTTGGCCAGGATGCGCGCCGCCGCGATGCGCACGTCGCCGGGCGCGTCGTGGCTCTCCACGGCCTCCCACAAGGCTCCTTGGTCGAGCGCCCTCCCGCGATAGACCCCCGCGCCCCCGCTTGCGGACTCGTGGGCGAGCCGATCCACGCGTTCGAGCCACGCCTTGAGATTGCCAGTTTGGCGCCCCAGATCGAGCACCTCGGACGGCACGAAGGGCCGCTCTGCGCCGAGCCCTCGGGCCCGGAGCGATGCGTCGCGGATCTGCGCAACAATGTGGGTCAGCTCGGGCTCGGTGAGGGGAGAGGGCGGCGAAGGCGGCACGGGATAAACCAGGTCGTTGTCGCGTCCATCGACCTTGATGTAGATGCGACCACCCACGTGCACCACGTCGCGGATGACCCCATAGGGTATCTGCGTATGAGGCCAATAGGTGACCACGCCGGCCGGCGTCAAATACAGCTCGTGGGACGTCGAAGCGCGGCCGCCGATCACCGCCACCAGGGCCGCCAGCAAAAGACCCAGTTGGAACATCAGGAGCACCGCGAAGCCGTCATGAACAGCCATGAGCGATGCCCCGATAAGGCACGCTCCGACCGCGCGCAGGGCCCAACGCAGCCGCCCCGCTGCGCTCTTTTTGTCAAGCGAGAGCATCACCGCGCCAAAACCGTCGTGCCCGACGCCGAGGGCCGCGAGGACCTTTTTGGCATGTTCGAGCGAGGGTACCTCGATGAAATGGGCGCTGTCGTTGGCGAGCGTGAGCGCCACGCCGTGATCCAGGCGCGCAGCCGTGGCCCCGCGAAGCTGTTTGCCCTTCAGGCGCTTTCGGATCCCCTTCCCTTGAATCGTCAGGACACCGCCCGCCACGCGCAACGACACGGGCGTAGGGGGCTGAGCGCGCGTCAGTCCGGGAGCGAGGAAGAGCAGCCCGAGCCCCAAGACGAGCTGACCGATGCCGACCAAGCTTGCTAGCCATCCGTCGAGTAGGAACGGCCAAACCAGCGCGGAGAGACCGCCCACCGCCGCGGCCAAGAGGCCTAGGAACCTGGGGCGTTGACCGACGAGCAGTCCGGGGATGGGCTCGGCGCCCGCGACGGAGAGCTCGGCCTTCGACACCTACGCTTCCAGGTGATCTTGAAAGGCCTGCCTAACGTCGGGGGGCATGGGAATCGAGCGCAGAGCGTCCAGATCCGTCGTCACCACGGTGTGTTTGACCTCGGCCACGGCCGCCCCGTCGCGCTTGTGCTTCATCGCGTAACGGAACACCGCAGAGCGATTCCCGAGCCGAACAACCGATGTTTCAACGAGCAAAACATCGCCATAACGGGCGGGCGAGGCGAACGACATGTCCACGTGCACCGCCGGCAGCCCCACGCGACGCCCTTGAATCAAGTGCGGATAGCCCCCCTCCAACACGGCAAAGAAATTCTCCATCGCTTCGTGGGCGTAGCCCAGAAAGCGCGCGAAAAACACGATGTTCGCCGCGTCGACGTCCTCGAACTTGATGGGCCTCTCGTAGACCACCACGGCTATTGGCACTGCCCGAGGGCGCCGGAGGACGAGCACGTCTTGCCGTTGGGACAATCGCTGTTGGCATAGCAGCCCTCGGTGCACGCGCCGAACGCACAGACGCGCTCGCTGCCGTCGATACCCAGGTGGCAGTCGTAGTCGTCGGCGCAGTCGGTGCCATAAGGGGGCCAGTCGGCGCACACGCTGAACTGGGCTCCATCCACGGCGAGGCCGGTGTCGCACGTGCTCGGCGCGCCGTACGCGTCGCACACGGACTGACCTGCATTGCAGTAAGGTACGCAGATTTGGTAGTAATCTTGGCCCAAGATCAGGGCGAAGCAGTCGCCGTAGGTGTCGCCCTCGATGCAGTCTTGGTAGCTGTTGCAGTCGTGTGTGCAATAGCCCATCGGGCAGATGCCCGACTCGCAGTCGCCGTCCGACGCGCAGGGCTCCAGGTAAGCCGCGTATTCGGGGGGCGCGCCGCCCGACCCGCTCGACGAAGCCGAGGTGGTCGAGCCCGTCGACGTGGACGAATCGGCGGTCGTCGCGGTCTCCGCGGTGGTCGCCGTGGTCTCGGGGATTTCGGTGCAGGGGCCGATGTCCGTCACGCACTCGTCGAAGCTCTTGCCGCTGCTCCGACAGGTTTTCGTGCCCGCCTCACCGCCACGACAGCGGCAGAAGATGTTCTCTCCGGGGTCGCACAGCTTGTCTGTCTCTTCGAACTCGTCGCCTCCGCAAGAGACCGAGAGTCCAACCACGGCGCCCAGAGCAAACACCAAAGCCAAAAGACGACGCATCGACACCCTCACTCCTCGCTCACCACGGTTGATGGGGCCCTT
>CAYLJT010000824.1:0-3729 GCA_964383995.1 uncultured Polyangiaceae bacterium | reverse complement strand
CGAGCTCGAGGATCCAGCCGGCGACGTTGTCGAGGAAGTAGCGATCGTGGGTCACGGCCACGACGGTGCCCGTGTAGTCGTGCAAGAAGCGCTCGAGCCAGGCGACGCTCTCGGCGTCGAGGTGGTTGGTGGGCTCGTCGAGCAGCAGCAAATCCGGCTTTTCGAGCAGCAAACGGCAGAGCGCCACGCGCCTGCGCTCACCGCCCGAGAGGCTGTCGACGATGGCATCGGGAGGGGGCAAGCGCAGCGCATCCATGGCCCGCTCGATCACGCGATCGATCTCCCAGCCGCCCACCGCTTCGATCTTGTCTTGAAGCTCGCCGTACTCTTCGAGCAAGGCGTCCATTTCGTCGCCCGCGTCGCCGAGCTTGGCGCCGATTTCTTCGAAGCGCGCGATCAGCCCTTTCACGTGCGAAACGGCCTCCTCGACGCTCGCTTGCACGGTTTTTCCTGGGGTGAGCTGGGGCTCCTGCGCGAGGAAGCCGACGCGCAGACCGTCCGCCGGTTTGGCCTCGCCTTGGAAGTCTTTGTCGACCCCCGCCATGATGCGAAGCAGCGTGCTCTTGCCCGCGCCGTTGTTGCCGAGGACGCCGATTTTCGCGCCCGGCAGAAAGCTCAGCCACAGGCCCTTGATGATCTCGCGGTTGGGTTGGACCACCTTGCGGAGGTCCTGCATGGTGTAGACGAATTGATGCGCCACGTTCGTGCCTCGGGAGGATGTGCGCCGCTCTTAATGCGACGCGAGGGCCTTGGCTACGGTGGCCTTTTGGCGGCGCGTCAGGCCGCGGGCTTCTTGCCAGCTACCGCGCGGATCATGCCGAGGTCGGCTTTACCAAGCTCACCGGTAACCACGAGCACGACGAGATAAATCAGCGCGACGACGGCGGCTTCGGCGATGACCACCGGCTTGCTCACCCAGGGGAGCTGGCTGCCGATGGCGACGGCGACCGCGGTGGCGACGGCGACGCGCACGAGCGGTAGAAGGGCTACGAACGCACCGGCGACGCGGGAGAGCACGACGGCCGTGACCACCACCGCCGCGGACAGCGCGATGGTCGTCGCCGTGGCGGAGCGCGTGAGCATGTCGGGGCCAAACGTGGACGACGGAACCAGCACGAAGCACAACGTGGCGACGGTGCCCACGGTGAGCGCGGTGATGGCGAACGAAACGCGCTCTTTGCCGAGGCTCGTGAGGGCCGCCGAGGAGATGCCGAGGATGGCGAAGGGGCCCATGCCGAGGGCCAAGATGCGCAGCGCAGAGGCCCCGTCGTTGGCGATCTCTTGCGGATACGACAGGCGAAGCACGTGCGGCGCGAGCGCGGCGACGGTGCCGCACATCAGGCCCGTGAGCACCAAACCAAGGCGAATGCCCGAGCGCGTGAAGCGTGCGACGGCGTCGTTGTCACCCTCGGCCTTGGCCTTCGCGAGCATGGGAAACAGCACGAAGGTGACCGACATCAAGAGTTGGTAGGGCAAGAACGAGAACAACTGCACCGCACGGTAGGCCGCGATCAAGGAGTCGGCGCGCTCGATGCCGCCCAGCTCGGGGCCGGTCGCTTGCCCTAGGAAACGCGACAAAAGCATGAAGTCGGTCTGCATGAGCAGGTTGAGAAAAATCTGTCCCAGGGCCAGCGGCGCCAAGAACGTCAGGTGCTCTTTGACCGTGGGCCCACCCGCGCCCGATACACCGAGGCCCGAGCGCGAGAGGGCGACCGGCACGATAATCGTTGCAGCAGCAACGAATCCGGCGATGGCGCCCAACACGCCGAGGCCCTCGACCTCCGATGGATCCGCGGCAAACCGCGTAAAAAGCAGGGCGCCGGTGACCATCGTGGTGAGGCGCAAGATGCCGTAGCCGGTGTCGAGGCCGGCCTGCGTGAGGAAGCGGCGCTGCCCGTTGAGGTTGCCCACGAGCGGCGCATACAGGCCGTAGAGCAGCACCACCGCAGCCCCGAGGCGCATCGGCGTCGTGACATGCTCGGCCTCGACCCACGAGGCGATGGGCCCGGCGAGCACGAAGAAGCCCAGGGCCGCGAGCAGCGCGAGCAGCGCGTGAATGCGGAAGGTGCGCCGAAATGCCACCGGCGCGATGGCCGTCGAAGCGCTGGAGACCGCGCGAGAAACGCCTTGAATCGCGGTGGCGACGATGACGTTGTTGACGATGCTGACGATGGCGAGGACGCGTGAGACTTGACCGTAGCCGGTGACGCCGATCAGCAAAGGGAGCACGATTTGCTGGGCAAAACCGAAGACGATGAACGCGACCTTGGCGCCCGCGATGGCGAGGCCCCCGCGACCGGCGGAACGGGTGGTGTCTTCGGAGGCGGCGGGGGCGGGCGAAGCCATGAACGCAAGCCTATTGGCAGAAGCAAGCCCGCGCGGGCAAGTGCCACGCAACGACGGGCTTGACGTGGCGCGCGGCGCGGGTATCTTCCGGCCCCTTCGCGCGAAAGAAACGTCGTCGCGAGGTTTTCCAGCTTAGCTCAGTCGGTAGAGCAGGCGGCTGTTAACCGCCGGGTCGCTGGTTCGAGTCCAGCAGCTGGAGCAAGGGTCCACGGTAGTGGGAGAAAACGCGAGCCCTCAGAAGCTCGCGTTTTTCTTTTTGGTATTCGGCCGAGGCTTCACGCGGTCGCCGCGAGCGTCGAGACGGGACACGAGATCGACCTGCTTCGAGGCGGGGGCTCGTTTCCAGCTCGGGAGCCGATCAGCGATCGAGAACGACCCGATAGCGAGCCTTGTTGCTGCGCAGGTGGTCGATCGCTTCGTTGATGCGGTCGAAGCCAAAGTGCTCCGTCGTCGGCTGAATCCCGTGTCGACCGGCGAAGTCGAGCATCTTTGCGATGTCGGAGGGACTGCCGGCGGGCGAGCTCGACACGGAGCGCTGGCTCATCATCAACGAGGTCGCGGGCACGGAGATCGGCTCGAGCACGGCGCCGAGGACATGCAGGCGCCCACGCCTGGCGAGGCTGCCGATGTACGCCCCCCAGTCGAGGGGGACATTGACCGTGGACAACAGCAAGTCGAAGGACTTTGCCGCGCGCTCGATCGCCTCCTTGTCACGAGAGTTCAGCGCCACGTGGGCGCCCAGCTCGATGGCCTCCTGTTGCTTGGCCTCCGTCGAGGTGAACGCGGTCACGTGGCATCCCCACGCCCGGGCGAACTTGACGGCCATGTGGCCGAGCCCGCCGATGCCGATCACGCCGACGCGCTCCGTCGGAGAGACCCCGTACTGCACGAAGGGGCTGAACACCGTGATGCCGCCGCACATCAGCGGGCCCGCCGTCCGGGGATCGACGCCCTTGGGCAGCTTGAAGACAGCGCTGGCCTGAGCACGGACAATGTCTGCGTAGCCACCGTGCCGGCCGATGAACGTGCTGGCCGCATCCGCGCACATGTGATGATCGCCGCTCATGCACTGACGACAAGCCATGCAGTAGCCGGCATGCCATCCCATGCCGACCACGTCGCCGACCGCCAGATGGCGGACGTGCTCGCCGACCTCACGGACCTCGCCGACGATCTCGTGCCCGGGCACGAGCGGGTAAGGAGTGAAGCCCCAAGCGTTGTCCATCATGCTGACATCGCTGAAGCAGACGCCGCAGCTCTTGACGTTCAGGTCGACGTCCTGTGGCCCGAGCGGGCCGAGCTCGTATTCGAAGGGTAGGAGCCGGCCACCCGGCTCGTGGACTGCGTAGGCGTGTACGGTGGTGTTCATGGGTCACGACCCTA
>CAYLJT010000823.1:0-3735 GCA_964383995.1 uncultured Polyangiaceae bacterium | reverse complement strand
GGGCCACGTGTGCGCCATCGAGGGCACCGCCGCGTACGCGCCGATCGCCTCGAAATATCGGGTTCCCATCGTCGTTACCGGCTTCGAGCCGGTGGACATCCTGGCCGGTGTGTTGGCCGCCGTGGAGCAGCTCGAGGCCGGGCGCGCGGAGGTCGAGAACGCTTACCGCCGCGTGGCGCGCGATGACGGCAACGGAGCCGCGCGGCGCGCCGTGGAGCAGGTGTTCGAGGTGGCTTCGACGCCCTGGCGAGGCATGGGCGTGCTGGCCGACGGTGGCCTCGTGTTGCGCGCGGAATTTGCCGCGTTTGATGCGGCAAAACACTTTGATTTGGCGGCCACCGGAGCGTCCAGCGAAGGGCCCGCACAGGGCGAGTGTCTGAGCGGGCTGGTGCTCGTGGGTCGCATCAAGCCGACTGCATGTCCCGCCTTCGGCACGCGTTGCACACCCGATTTTCCGCTCGGCGCCACCATGGTTTCGAGCGAAGGCGCGTGCGCCGCGTACTTTCGTTTTCGGAGCGCGCCGTGAGCCCGCCGCGCGTCGCGTGCCCCGCGCCGCTTCCCGCGGAGCACGTGCTGCTGGCCCACGGCGGCGGAGGCCGCGCGATGCGGCGCCTGCTCCACGAGGTGGTGTTTCCGCGTCTCGGACAGGTGGCGCAGGAGGGGCACCTCGACAGCGCCGTGCTGGCCATCGAAGGGCCGGGCCGCGTCGCGCTGACCACCGACGCCTACGTGGTTTCGCCCTTGTTTTTCCCGGGTGGCGACATCGGTCGCCTGGCCGTGTACGGCACCGTCAACGACCTCGCCATGGTGGGCGCGCGGCCCGTGGCGCTGTCCCTCGCCTTGATCCTCGAAGAAGGCGTGCCCCTCGCCACCGTCGCGCGGGTCGTCGATTCGGTGGCCGAAGCGGCGCAAGTTGCGAAGGTGCGCGTGGTGACGGGGGACACCAAGGTGGTGGAGCGAGGCAAGGGCGACGGGTTGTACGTGGTGACGAGCGGTGTGGGCGTGGTGCGTCCGGGCCTGCGTTTGGGCCCCGCCGAGCTGCGCGAGGGGGACGCGATCGTCGTGAGCGGCGATCTCGGCCGCCACGGCACGGCCATCCTTTCGGTGCGCGAAGGGCTCACGTTTGGCGGCTCTCCGACGAGCGATCTCGCGCCCCTGGCCGACGCCGTTTCCGCGCTGCTCGACGCGGGCGTCACGCTCCACGCCTTGCGCGATCTCACACGCGGGGGACTGCTCGCGGCCCTCGTGGAGCTGGCCATCGACAGCGCCCTGGGCATGCAAATCCACGAGGCGTCGGTGCCCGTTGGACCGTCCGTCCAGGCGGCGTGCGAGCTCTTCGGTCTCGACCCCTTGGCCCTCGCCAACGAAGGCACGATGGCGCTGTTTCTTCCGGAAAACGAGGTCGAACGCGCGCTACCGCTGCTATCGGTGGCCGGCGGCGGGCGGACCCCGGCGGTCATCGGTCGGGTGACCGCAGGCCCCGCGGGGCAGGTGGTGGCGACGACCGCCATCGGCACCCGTCGCGTGCTCGATCTGCCCCTCGGCGAGACCCTGCCGCGCATTTGTTGATCGTCAGCCGGCGGCCTCGGCGGCGGCGAAGTGGTCCAAAAGTTTGGTGCCCAAACGATTCGCGTGTTGGTAGATCACGCCGTGCCCTGCGTCGTCGAAGCGGAGCAGCTCGGCGTGGGGGATCAGGCGCGAAAGCTCGTCGCTGCGCTCGGGCCGAATGAGCACGTCGAGGCCCGCGCGCACGATCAGCGTGGGCATCTTCAAGGCCCCGAGGCGCGCGCGTGTGTCGTGGCCCAACACGGCGCGGAGCTGCGCGAGGCGCGTGGCCTTGGGCGCGAGCACGCTCACCGTCTCGCGCGTGCGCTGGGCCAACGCGCGTCGGTCGCACGTTTCGAGGAACGACGGCGGGTACAGCAGCTCTTCGAGGGCCCTGAGGCGTCCCCCGCCGGAGGCGCGGTTGGCCTTGAGAAACAACTTCATACCCGCGAGCGTGGGGAACCAGCCGAGGGGACCGCCCGCGTGCGTCACGATCAGCGTCAAGCTGCGCACGCGGTTCGGCGCCGCGAGGGCCAGCTCCTGCGCGATCATCCCGCCGAGCGACACGCCCACCACGTGCATCGCGCCGAAGCCCGCCGCGGCCGCCACGCGCAGCGCGTCGAAGGCCAGATCGGCCATGCGCACCGGGGTCTCGACGGGGCCGCTCTCGCCGACGCCCCGGTGATCGAAGGTCATCACGCGGTGGCGCGCGCGCAGGATGTCGACCTGGGGCTGCCAGGTCGCGCCCCGCATCCCGAAGCCCATGATCAACAGCACGGGCGTGCCCGTGTCGCCGAAGAGGTCGTAGTTGAGAAACGGGCGTGTGGGGGTCAGCGGCATGGTTTGCTCAAGGAGTGCTTGTTTTTAAGGGTTTTTGACGAGTGTTTGCAGGATCCACCCGGCTATTTCTTGCCACACGGGTCGCGAGCGCAGGTCGGTCACCATGCCCATGTGGGTGGGCGCGTCGGGACCTTGGAGCCTGCGTTTCAGTACGCGCGCCGAGGTCAGCTCGTCGATGAACGGAAACACCGCGTCGGGGGCCCCCATGAAGGGATCGTTGTCGCTGGCGATGGCGAGCACAGGCGCCGTTACACGGCGCATGGCCTCGATGTAGTCGACGCTGCCGTCGGCGCTCGTGAAGCGCCCGGTGAGGCCGATGCGCGAGTAGTGCCGAATGTAGGGCATGGGCTCGGCGTCGGTGCCCAAGCGGAAGGGCTTCGGATCGAGGCGACCGAAGGGCAAGGCAACGGCGTACAGCGCGCCGAACAAGAAGAGCTTCTTGAGCCGCCGCGCGAGGCTCGGATCATGACGCCAAAGGCCGATGTTCGAGGTCAACACGGCGATCGCATCGGCGGCCGTCTCGGGCATGTGGCCGGCCGAGAGCAGGGCCGCGGTGCCCGCCAGGCTGTGCCCCACGACGGCCACGCCGAGCTTGGGAAAGCGCGCGCGCACGAAGCTCGTGAGGGCCGGCATGTCTCCCATCACGAAGTCATCGAGGCCGTATCGACCGCCTTCGCGCGTCGTGGGACCGCTGCCGCCGTGGCCGCGCAAATCGGCGTTGAGCACCACGATGCCGCGTTCGGCCAAGGTCGTCGCCAGGCCCTCGCCGCGGCGATCCATCGTGCGTCGATCGACCATCATCGCGTGGCCCAGCACGGCGGCCGCCTTGGGCGCCGCGGGCACGACTAGCTCGGCGGCAAGCTTCCAGCCGTCGGCGGTTTGGATGGTGCAAAGCTCACGAAGCAACATCGCGCTCATCCCCCGCGTCACACTTGAATGGGCACGCCGTGGTCCCGCTCGTCGGTGAGAATCTCGAACGCTGCGCGGTTTTTCGTGACCAAACGCAGGGGCGCACCGCCCTTGTTCTTGTCGCGCACCTCAATCTCGCAGGCGGCAAGCTTTGAGTTCAAACAATGTTTGTCGCCCCCCGGCGGGTTCATGTAGCGCAGGCCCACGAAGTCCTCACGGCTCGCGCGCACGAAGCCCTTCACCTCGTAGTCGTCGTCGCAGGTCTCGAAGTCCATCTCGAAGAACGAATAGGAGCCCTTGGCCCGCGCCGCCCGATCGAGCCGCGTGATCTGGATCTCTCGGCCCCCCTGACGCAGCACGAGCGGCGTGAGCCAGGGCGACCAAACGGGCCCGAAACGCAGGCGCGCCGTGGCCACTTCGAGGAACGCGCTGGGGTCGTTG
>CAYLJT010000822.1:0-3739 GCA_964383995.1 uncultured Polyangiaceae bacterium | reverse complement strand
ATCCGTTGATGGGTCTGACCGGTTACCAAGCGCGCTTCATCGCCAAGGCGCTCGGTGTCAGCAACAAAGACACCCAGCGCGAGCTGTTGAAGCTGCTCGCCAATTTCTACCGTTGCTTCGTCGCCGAGGACTGCTCCCTTCTGGAGGTCAACCCGCTCGTCGTCACGAAGGACGGTCACGTCCTGGCCCTCGATGGCAAGTGCAACTTCGACGACAACGCCGAGGGGCGCCACCCCGAGTGGGAAGCTCTGCGCGACACCGACGAGGAAGATCCCGTTGAGCTTGCCGCGAAAAAGGCCGGTTTGTCCTACGTCTCGCTCGACGGCGACATCGGCTGTCTGGTCAACGGAGCCGGTCTTGCCATGTCCACCATGGACATCATCCAACACTACGGCGGCAGCCCCGCGAACTTCCTGGACGTGGGCGGCGGCGCCTCCAAAGAGCAGGTCACGCGCGCCTTCCAGATGATCCTCCAGAGCGAGACGGTGCGCGCCATCTTCGTCAACATCTTCGGCGGCATCATGCGCTGTGACGTCATCGCCGAGGGCGTGATCGCGGCATCCAAGGAGCTTGGGCTCAACGTCCCGCTCGTGGTCCGGCTCGAAGGCACGAACGAGGAGCTGGGTAGGAAGCTGCTCGCCGAGAGCGGCCTTGCCATCCAAGCCGCGACGTCCATGGGTGACGGCGCCCAAAAAGTTGTTGCCGCGGCCAAGGGCGCGGCTGCCCACTGAGCCACCGAGGTTTCTGACCATGAGCATTCTTGTAAACAAAGACACCAAGGTTGTTTTCCAGGGCATTACGGGTGAGTTCGGCTCGCTCCACGCGCGCGCCTGCATCGCCTACGGCACCAACGTCGTCGCCGGCGTGGTCCCCGGTCGCGGTGGTCAAAAGTTCGACGACAAACTGCCCATCTTCGACAGCGTGGCCGAGGCCGTCGAGCAACAGGGGGCGGACACCTCCTGCATCTTCGTCCCTCCCGCGTTCGCCGCGGACGCCATCATCGAGTCGATGGACGCGGGCTGCAAGCTCGTCGTGTGCATCACGGAAGGTATCCCCGTGCTCGACATGGTGCGCGTGCGTCGCTTCATGGAAGGCCGCACCGTGAAGCTCATCGGGCCGAACTGCCCCGGCGTCATCACACCGGGGGAGTGCAAAATAGGCATCATGCCGGGGCACATTCACCGCAAGGGCAACATCGGTGTGTTGTCCAAGTCCGGCACGTTGACCTACGAGGCCGTCGCCCAGGTGACCAAGCTCGGTCTCGGACAATCCACCTGCGTCGGCATCGGCGGTGACCCCGTGGCGGGGCTCGACTTCATCGATGTGCTCTCGCTCTTCAACGAAGACCCCGAGACCGAGGGCGTGATCATGATCGGCGAAATCGGCGGAAACGCCGAAGAAAAAGCCGCCGCCTGGATCAAGGCCAACATGAAAAAGCCGGTGGCGGCGTTCATCGCCGGTCGTGCCGCGCCTCCCGGCAAGCGCATGGGCCACGCGGGCGCCATCATCTCCGGTGGCAAGGGCACCGCGGCCTCGAAGATCGAGGCCCTGGAAGACGCCGGCATCGCCGTGGCGCCGACCCCCGCCGATATGGCCACCACGCTGATGAAGGTGCTCGGCAAGGCGGCCTGAGCCCTTTGCGCAAAAGGTGAGAGGGGGAAGCCCGCGGTGGCTTCCCCTTTTTCTTACCTGCGGAGCACGCCGTCCACCGCCGAAAGGACCACGCCGACCTCGGCAGGATCGTTCGGCCAATGGGGGGCGAAGCGCAGGTGCCCGTCGGGCAAGGCGCAGGCGATTCCAGCCTGGACCAGGGCGGCTTGCCAATACACCGTGTCGTGTCCGAAGGCCGTGGGCGGCAAGACCGACAGGATGCCGCTGCGCCGTTCTGTCTCGGACAAACGCAAGCTCGTAAAGCCCCGCTCGACGAGGCCTTCCTCCAGGCGGTCGAGGTAGCCGTTGACGTGTTGGAAGATGGCATCGACGCCCAGCGCCGCAATCAGCCCCAGGCTCGCTTCGAGCGCCGCGAAGCCCATGCCGTTGACGTTCCCGCCCTCGAAGAAGTCGACGCTGCGACGGATGGGTCGGTCGTAGCGCAGGTGACCTGACCCTTCGAACAGGAAGCGAAAGGGCTCCTCGTGGCTCAGCCAGCCTGCCAAGAGGGGCCTTAGGGCCGGCGCGCGATCGCGACGGACATACAAGAGCCCCGCGCCCTCCAGGCCCATCATCCATTTGTGCGCTCCGGCGGCCAGGTAGTCGACATCCAAGGCGGTGACATCGAGCGGGACGATGCCCACCGCCTGCACGGCGTCGACCATGATTTCTGCGCCGTAGCGATGGCAGAGCGCGGCGAGCTCCGCGATGGGCATGCGGAGGCCGGTCTGGAATTGCACGGCGCTGACGGCAAGGAGGCGCGCGCCCTTTTGCAGCTCCCCCTCGACCGACGCCAGGCCCTCTTCGCTGCTGCGATGGAGGGGCGCGATGGGGAGCAGGTCGACCCGCAGCTCGAAGGCCTCGGCTGCCCGTTGCCAGGGCGTGATGTTCGCCGGGAACTCGCCTTGAAAGCACAGCGCCCGATCGCCCTTGTTCCAGGGAAAGCACAGGGCGATGTTGGTCAGGCCCATGGACGTGTTGGGCGCAAAGGCGATGTCCTCGGGGCGCGCGCCGAGGAGCTGTGCCATGAGGCCCTTCAAGCGCCGACGTTGCTCGGCCCAGCGAGGGTAGGCGGCGGCGCCATGACCGGCGTAGTCGTTCAAGAGGCCGAGGACGGCCTCGCGGACGGGGATGGAAGGTGGGGAGATGCCCGCGTGGTTGAGATAGACACGCGGGCTCAGGTCTGGAAACAGCCTTCGGTCACCGAGACGGGGCGAATGGTCTTCGCGGAACATCACGGTGACTATAGGCTAGCTCATTCGGCCGCGTTGATCTCTTTTTCGAGCGCTTCCAGCTCTTTTTCGAGGTTCGCCGCGGTAATTTGGGAGTTGGCGGCTTCTTCGAAGTCTTCGATGGTGGGCAGCTCTTCGTTGCTCGCGGCGGTCGCAGCGGGCGTCGCAGCGGGCTTGGCGCTCGCGGCGGCCACGGGCTTTGCGGAGGCAGCGGAGGGAGCGGGCGTGGGGGCGGACTCTTCACACGCGACGAGCAGAACAGAGGCCATGAGCCCTAGTATCCAAGTTGTTTTCACGGTTTCGCTCCTTCAGTCTTGGGCTCAGCCTTGGTGTCCCCGGAGCCGCCTTGCATCTTCTCTTCGATGCGCGCCATGGCGCGATAGTGCCTCTCGCGCTCTTTCTGAACGAGCTTGTCGATGCGCTCGATGAGCTCGGGCTTCTTTTCTTCGTCGGCCAACCGGCGGGCGCGCTCCAACTTGGCCATGCGCTCGGCGTGGGTCTTCAGCTCGGCGCGAGCGGCGGGGTTTTTCGCTAGATCGCCCCACTGCTGCTTGAGCTCTTCGCGGCGCGCTTTGCGGCGCTCTTCGATGGTGGCCTTGCGCTTCTCCCACTCTTCTTTCTTTTCGGCGCGCCACTCTTTCCACTCTTCGGCGCGCTTTTCCATGGCCTCGCGGCGCTTGCGCATCTCTTCCATGCGCGCCTCGCGTTTGGCCTTCATTTCGGGCGTCATCGCGTCTTCGTTCGGCATGCCCGCGGCGCCGGGGCCACCCGGATTGCCGGGTCCACCCGGACCGCCAGGTCCACCCGGACCTCCAGGTCCGCCCGGCCCACCCGGTCCGCCGGGTCCGCCGGGTCCG
>CAYLJT010000821.1:0-3748 GCA_964383995.1 uncultured Polyangiaceae bacterium | reverse complement strand
AGGGCGCCGTGTTCGGGACGCCCGAGTACATGTCGCCCGAGCAAGCGCGTGGTGAAGAGGCGGGCCCGCTCTCCGATCTCTACGCGCTAGGCGTGTTGCTGTTCGAGATGCTCACGGGCCAGCTCCCGTTCCGTTCGAGCGATCGCGAGACATTGTTGGAGATGCAACGAACGCAGCCCCCGCCGCGTCCGCGTACCATCAACCACGACGCACACGCGCAAGCCGAGAGCATTTGTCTCAGACTGCTCGAAAAGGACGTGCGCAAGCGCTTCCGCGACGCCCACCATCTGCAAGAAGAGCTGAAGGCGTTGCAGCGCGGGCTGCCCACGCCCGCCTGGGAAATGGAAGGCAACGAGGGTGTGCAACCGCCGCCTCCGCCGCCGCCCCCGCAATCCGCAGGCGTAACCGAGTGGGCCAACCGAGCGGCGCTCTTTGGCCGCATGGTCGCAAGGGCCTATCCCTCGGGCAACGCGCCCCCCGAGCTGGCCGAAGGGCTAGCGAGGACGTGGGACTTGGCCGCCAGGGCCAACCGCCTAGAAGGCGAAGTAGCGAGCTACACCCGCAAGCTAGAGGCCCTAGAGCGAAGGGGCCGCGCGCTACGCGCAGAAATCGGCCGCAAAGTTGAAGAGCTAGCCCACGAAGAATCGCGCGTGCTGCGCGAAGCCGCGGTAGACGGCGAAGACTGCGAGAAGGTCCGGGGCGAGCTAGCCCACGCCGACCGAGCCGCCGCAAGCGCAAGGCAGATAGCCGAAGCCGCGATGCGCCAAGGCACGGCCGATCCCGCCGTCTTCGAAAGGTCAGGAGCCGCCGCCGCCACCGCCCAAGCGAAGCGCGAGCAACTAGGCCGCTACGAAGCCAAGAAGAACAACCGAGAAGCCACGGCCAGGGACCTAAGGCGTCAAATCGAAGAGCTAAGGAACCAACTGGCACGTTACTCCGAGGCCCTAGAGGAAGACTTGGCCACCGGCCGCGAGAAGGTGGCTGCGAGGACCAGAGAGGGTTTGGCGTTCGAGAAGGCCTTTAGTGACGTGTCCAATATGTTGCTGGGTCATCTGCGTCAGAAGCCCGAGTGCCGCGACCTGGTAGCCGCACTGATGAACGCCGGCGCGGTGAGCACGGGTGACTCGGGCGAGATGCAGGCGAAGGGTGAAAAGCGGGGGGCGTAGAGTGTGAAGCGCGCGGCGACGACCCAACGAGCCGCGCGCATTTTCATCTCGTATGCTCACGCCGACGACGTCTACCGGGTGGAGCTGACCAAGCACCTCACGACCTTGCAACGGCAAGGCTACGTCGACGTGTGGAGCGACCGAGCGGTCAAGGTAGGCGATACCTGGGGAGGTAAGATCGACGCTGCCTTGGAGCAGGCGGACATCGTTGTTTGCCTGCTCAGCGCCGATTTCCTGGCCTCCGACTACATCCACTCGGTGGAGTTGAAGCGCGCGCTGGAGCGTCACGCGGCGGGGGAGACGCGCATCCTACCCATTCTGGTCCGCGCGGTGCACATCGAGCCAGATTGGCCGCTGGGCAAGCTTCAGCGCTTGCCATCGAGCGGGGAGGCCCTGGCCGAGCGTCTGGATCAGGATCGGGTGTGGGCGGACGTTGTCCGCGACATTCGAAGCCTCGTGCTGCGGGACAAGCGGTCTTTCGAAGACGAGCGGTTTGGGCCGTCGCGACAGCGGTCGTTCATCGACGATGTGGAGAGGGTTTGCCGGTTGCGCGAGGCTGGCAAGATCGTCGAGCGGTGTTTGGGGCTGGAGCCGTTTGACCTGTATTTGGAGGTGGAGACGCGGAAAGGCCGGTACGTCGAGTACAACCTAGTAGCGTCGCTCGAAGGGGCGCCCTCCGAATCCGAGATCGACGCGGTTGGCCGCTTGATTGAAGAGCGCTACCACGCCCAGCGGGGTACCAAAGCGCAGTTGGTCCACCGAGGAGATTGTGTCTCCGAAGACCTTGAAGACCGTGCACATGCGTTGGGCATCGAGCTGACCACGTTCGACGACTACCAGTCGTTGATTCAATGGGACGACTACCTGGACAAGCAACGGCGCCATTTAGCGCTCAATCGCGAGTACGATTCCAGGTTGTATGTCACGCAGCAGGCGAAGGTGCGCATTGGCAGGGAAGACCAGGTGCAGGCGGATGCAAGGCAGTACGCGTTGCGCCTGCTGCGCGAGAACGAGCCTCGTTTCTTGCTGATTTTGGCTGAGTTTGGTACAGGAAAGACGTTCCTGCTGCGGGAGCTGACGCGGCTGTTGGAAAAGGACAGGCGTCTGGTGCCCATCTTTGTGGAGCTGCGTGCGCTCGACAAAGCCATGACGCTCGACATGATGTTGGCCACGCACTTTGCGCGGCTGGGCACCAAGCAGATTGACCTGGACGTGTTGCATTACATGCTCGAAGAAGGGCGGATCGTGCTGCTGTTCGACGGTTTCGACGAGCTTGCCATCCGCGTATCCTACCAGCGAGCGACCGAGCACTTCGAGACCATTCTCCAGGCCGCCCAAGGCAAGGCGAAGGTGGTGGTCACAAGCCGTCGGCAACACTTCTTGAGCGACGACCAAGTGACCGAGTTGGTCATGGCCCAACATGTGAGCCGCATTCAGGGCTCGCGCAGGTTGTTGCTTCAGCCCTTTGACGAGCGGCAAATCAAGGCGTTTCTGCATCAGAAGCTCGACGACGCCGAGGAGGCAGAGGCCCGCTTCGAGTTGATTGACGAGATCAAAGACCTGTTGGGGTTGTCTCACAATCCGCGCATGTTGTCGTTTATTGTGGAGGTAGAAAAAGAGAAGCTGAAAGAGGCGCGCAAGCGGGAAGGTACGGTGACCGCAGCGAACCTGTACGAGCTGCTCATCCAAAGGTGGCTTGGCTTCGAGGTTCAGAGGCTGCGCCTGCCCGGGGCGCCACCTCACCTGACGGGGCCGCAGCGTTGGCGCGCCGTTGTCTGGTTTGGCCAGCGCTTGTGGCTGGGGGTGGAAGGGGCGTATGACATTCTGAAGCTACCGCCCGAGGCGCTGGAGGACATCCGCAGGCAGGGACCCGCGGAGACGCACGACTTGGACGACGAGGTGACGAAGGCGGCGACCGGCTCGGGCACCTTGCTTGTCCGAGACGACATGGGGAGGTTCTCGTTCATGCACCGCTCTCTGCTCGAGTTCGTGGTGGCATGGAAGGCGGCCGCGGAGGTTGGGGGAGGCAGAGCGGACACGCCTCTGCTTTCGGCGCGCGACATGAGCCCTCTGATGGCCGACTTTTTCATCGACCTGGTGACCGTGGAGAAGGCCGTGGTGTGGGTCGACGGCGTGTTGAAAGAGGGGGAGAGCCACGCGGCTTCGAAAAGCGCGTTGACTGTGCGCGAGCGGATTCAGCTTCGCAAGCCCGAGGTGAAGCTTGTGCGGGTGGACCTGTCGGGGCAAGACCTGCAAGGGCGGGATTTCTCCGGGCAAGACTTTAGGGGTGCCAATCTCGCTGGGGCCAACCTTGCCAACACCACGTGGCACGGTGCGGTGCTTGATGGGGCCAACCTGACGGCTGCCAACTTGGAAGGCGCGGACCTAAAAAAGGCCTCGCTGCGCGACGCCGACCTTACCTCCGCCAACCTGTCTTACGCGCGACTCTTGGGGGCTGACCTGCGCGGCGTCAGGGCAGATAAGGCGCGCTTTTGGTTGGCTGCGCTGGTGGGTGCGCGTGCGGACCAAACCCTGGTCGACCATGCCTCGCAGCAGGGGGCCGCAGCCCGTCTCCCAAGCCA
>CAYLJT010000820.1:0-3763 GCA_964383995.1 uncultured Polyangiaceae bacterium | reverse complement strand
GCGATGGGGATGCAGTGGAAGGCCAGATCCCAGGCGGCATACCAGGGGTACTCCCACTTGTCCGGCATGGAGATGATGTCGTCGTTGTAGAGGTGCCGCCAGGCCACGTTGCGGCCGTTTTTCCGGCGCTCCGGGGGCTTGGGCTGGGCTGGGTCGCCTTCGAGCCAGTGGTCCACCACGTAGTGGTAGTGTTGCTTGCTCCACAAAAGACCGCCCAGGGCCTGGCGCATGACGTTCTTACCGTCGTCGGTGAGGTTGTCCGGTAGAATTGCGGCGTAGAGCTCGTCAGCGTCCCTCTCGCGGGCGTCGAAGATGTCGGAGAGCTCGCGGCCGACGGGCTCGGGGCCGACGCCCTTGCCATTCGTGAGGCGCAGGGTGATCTCTTTTGTCTCGGACGGCGCGAGCAAGAGGCTGTAGCGCAGTGCGGCCTTGGTGCCCACGAGCGCGGGGTTTACCGCGTGTTTTTGGCCCCGCACTACATAGTCGTGGAAGGCGTCCTTGACGTAAGGAGACTTGTTGCGCGCGCCGTAGAGGCGCTGGCTGTTGGTCTCGTTCTCCGTGAACAGGGCCTCGGGGCTGCCTGCGAAGTACAAGTAGCGCAGGCCGTAGCGCGGGTGATTCAGGGTGATCCGACCGGGCTCGCGCAGGCCGAGCTCGGCGCGCCGGGCGCCGTTCGACCAGGACCAGGTGTTGCGAAACCAGACCGTCGGTAGCAGGTCGATGGGCGCCGGATCGGGGCCGCGGTTCGTGACGCGGACGCGGATCGCGATGTCCTCCGGGTCGCCCTTGGCGTACTCGACTTCCACGTCGAAATAGCGGTCGTCATCGAATAGACCGGTGTCCAAAATATCGTATTCGGGCTCGTTTCGCCCGCGCCGCCGCGCCATCTCGACGAGCGGCCCGTAGGGGTAGGCCCCCTGAGGGTACTTGTAGAGATAACGCATGAAAGAGTGCGTCGGTGTGCTGTCGAGGTAATAATAGAGCTCCTTGACGTCCTCCCCGTGGTTGCCCTCCGGGCCCGAGAGGCCGAACAGGCGCTCTTTCAAGATGGCGTCCTTGCCATTCCAGAGGGACAGCGCAAAACAGATGAGCTGGTGTCGGTCGGAGATGCCCGCCAGGCCGTCCTCGTTCCAGCGGTAGGCGCGCGAGCGCGCGTGATCGTGAGGGAAGTATTGCCAGGCGTCGCCGCCTTCGCTGTAGTCCTCGCGCACCGTGCCCCAGGCCCGTTCGGACAGGTAAGGTCCCCACCTCTTCCAGTGTGCGATGCGTGCGCGGGACTCTTCGAGCCGTTTGCTCTCGGCCATGGGGGTGCCTCTTGGGGAGGTCTAGCGGGTCATCTTGATATCGAGGCTCTTCGCGGGGGCCGGGCCCGTCACGCGCGGCACGGTAGGTGTCGTGGCGGAGGTGTCCGGGACATCGGACGTGGGCTCGGGGACGGCGGACGGGGCCGCCGGCGCAGCCGAGGCCGCCGCGAGGGTAGCGACCAGGTGCAGGTCGGTCTTGGAGGGCTTGAGCTGGATGAGCTTCGGCGCCATACCTAGGCTCTCGACGCGCAGCGTGCGCGGGCTGGCTTCGAGGTTCGCGTTTTGAACCTGGAGCTCCAGCGGTGTCGTGCCCAGGCGCTTCTCGTCTTCGAACACCTCCGCGCCCGAGGGCTCGGAGTCGAGCGTCAAGGTGTAGCCGAGCGCCGGCGGAGGGGGCGCTTCTTCGCGCAGGAAGAACACGCCGACCACCGCCAGGACCGAGACAATGACCAGGAAAGCGACGGGCCAAAGGGAGCGCCGAGGCTGTTGCAGAGGAACCGACGCGAGAGCCTCGGGCGGAGCCACCGGTTGTGCGGCCGGGGGCGGCTCGTCGAGCACGGCGCGGCTCGACGGCGGCGTCTCCTCGAGGGGGTCGGGCTTGCCGAGCTTGGCGGGCGTGCGAAGGGTGGAGTCGCGCGTGCCCGCATCTCCCTGAATGGCGCGCAGCACCTCGTCCATGCCTGAAGGGCGCTTGTCAGGGCCCTTTTGCAGACAACGCATGATGAGGTCGTCGAGCCAGACAGGCACCTTGAGACCGGCCGCGCGGTCCAAGATGGGAATCGGCGGCTTCGACACGTGCGCCACCATCATTTGCATGGGGCTCTCGGCATCGAAGGGGAACTTGCCTGTTAGGCACTGATACAGAATGACGCCCAAGGAGTACATGTCACTCCTGGGGTCCACTTTGCCCGTGCTGATTTGCTCGGGAGACATGTAGTTGGGCGAGCCGACGACCGAGCCTTCCTGAGTGAGCTCTTGGTCGTTGTCGCCAATTTCAAGCACCTTCACGATGCCGAAATCGACGATTTTGATGCGCTCTTCGCCGCCCGTCGAGCGCAGGATCATGACGTTCGACGGCTTGAGATCGCGGTGGACCACGCCCCGGTTGTGCGCCTCGCGCAATCCGCGCGCGAGCTGTTTGCCGATGTTGACGGTCTCCTGCCACGAGAGGCGGCCGCGGGTGATGAGCCGCTGCAGCAGCGTCTCCCCCGACAAGTACTCCATCGCCATGAACAGGCGCTCATCGTCGTCGGGGCCGGCGTCGATTTTTCCGTAATCGAAGACGGTGACGATGTTCGGGTGTTGGAGCTTCGAGAGGATGCTCGCTTCGCGCAGAAATCGCTTTTGGAGCGAGGGGCCCTCGGCCCCTTGGGTGTGCCGCGCGTGCAGGACTTTGAGCGCCACCGGGCGCCCCAACGGGATCTGCTCGGCGCGGTAGACCTTGCCCATGCCCCCCGAAGCAACGCTCGCCAAGACTCGATATTTCGCCGCGACGATGCGGCCGAGGATCGGATCGGCGTAGTCGCCACGGGGGGTGCTTTGAGGGCTCACGTTCGGCGCTCGATGGGCCCGCTGCCACCCTGCCGCGAGCGTGGCGACGTCCCAGGCGAGGCATATCCTGACGAGCGGGGGGCGGGAAGCATGTCGCGTCGATCGTAGCCCCCGAATGCCTGCCCTTGTATGAGGCGCGCATGAAAAAGTTGCAGCAAGAAATCTGGATCGTCGCCGCGAAACGCACGCCTTTTGGCGCCTTGAGCGGCTCACTCAAGGGCGTGAGCGCCATCGATCTCGGCGTCCATGCCGCGAAAGCGGCGCTCGCCCAGTGCGGCGTGGCGGCCGCCGACGTCGGGCACGTGGTGTTCGGCAACGTGCAGCAGACGAGCTCCGATGCGATTTACGGTGGACGGCATGTCGGGCTCAAGGCGGGCCTGCCCATCGAGACCCCCGCGATCACCGTGAATCGGCTGTGCGGCTCGGGCTTTCAAGCGGTGGTGACGGCGGCCGAGCAAATCCTGCTGGGCGAAGCCAAGGCGGTGCTCGCCGTGGGCTCGGAGAACATGAGCCAAGCGCCGCATGTGATCTATGGCCTGCGCGAGGGGCAGAAGTTCGGCAAGCCGCCCGCGCTCGTCGATTCGTTGTGGGAGGCGCTGACCGACAGCTATTGCAAGACGCCGATGGCGGTCACCGCGGAGAACCTCGCGGGCGACTACGGCGTGAGCCGCGAAGACGCGGACAAATTCGCGCTCGCGTCGCAGCAGCGCTGGGCAAAATGCCAGGCGGAGGGCGGCTTCGCGGACGAGATCGCGCCGATGGAAATCGCCATGGGTCGCAAGACGGTGACCCTCGACAAGGACGAACATCCGCGGCCGGAGACGACGTTGGAGGGCCTCGCGAAGCTCGCTCCCGTGTTCAAAAAAGACGGCGTGGTGACGGCCGGCAACGCGTCGGGCATCTGCGAT
>CAYLJT010000819.1:0-3766 GCA_964383995.1 uncultured Polyangiaceae bacterium | reverse complement strand
TCGGCGGCGCGCGCGGGCGCACCGACGTGCCGCGCATCGTCGACTGGTACATGGAAGGTAAGATCCGCATTGACCCTTTGATCACGCACCACCTGCCCCTCGAAAACATCAACGACGCCTTCTCGCTCATGCACGCAGGCGAGTCGATCCGCACCGTGGTGATGATGGACAAGGGCGCCGCCGTCTGACGCCCTTCTTCGCCTGGGCGTCCCATTTTCTCTGAACGCGAACCTCGAAGTCAGGCATAAGCTGGCTACCATGCGCCCCCTTCGCCCGCTGCTCTTGGCCCTCGCCCCCCTCGCCTTCGCCCTCGGCTGCGACGAGACCATTCGACCCGACCCGGCGGGCCCCAGCAGCTCGGCGGGCGCCCTGGCGACGACCAAGGCCGAGGACGGCAAGGTCACCGACGAAGGTCCCCCGGACACCTCCCCCCTCGTCACCAAAATCGACGGCGAAGCCAAGCGCCTCAACGTGGTCGCCTACCGCTCCGCGGCGGACCAACCCATCTTTGGGGCCAAGGCGTCCACCGCGTTCCGCGTTCATCCCTTCCGCGACCGCATGCTCGTCACCTTGGCGGGCCAGATGTACACCGTCGACGGCGACAAGCTGCAGCTCGACCCGAAGGCGGTGACCACCGAGGCCGTGCCTGGCAACACCCCCGTGCTCGGCGCCTACGAAGTAACAAGCCTGGAGGGCTCCTACCCCGACACGCTGTTCGTCGAAGCCGAATTCCAGACCTTCCTGGGCGCCCGACAGGACAACTCGCGCACGGTCCGCTACGCGCGCGCCGACGGCGCGTGGAAGGTTCAGGAGCACATCCCGACCTCGGTCCGCACCTGGAAGGCGGGCACGCTGCTCGGCGTCGTCAATGGCAAGGTGGCCGTGGTCGGCGGCGCCGCGACGGCCCCGACGCCGCGCATGGGAGACGGCAGCGAGGGCTGTCCGGCCAGCGCTCCGATGCTCAATGTCCGAGACATCGACACCCTCCCCAGCGGCGAGATTTACGCCACCGGTCTGCGCTGCGGCGACGAGACCTTCGTCCTGGAGAGGTACCCGGCGGACGGCGGCCCGAGCACCGTGGAGGCCTTCCCCTCCCCGCCCGCGGGAGAACGCTTCAAGAAGATCACGAGGATCCGCGCTGGCGGACCGCGCTCGGTGTTCGCCGTCGCCGAGGTGGCCCCCGACATCCGTGTGGCGCGCTTCGATGGCAGGGCCCTTCGCCCCGTGGAGATGCACGACCGGGGGCGCGTGACCGACGCCTGGGCCACCGCCGACGGGGCGCTTTTTCTGCTGATCCGCGCGGAAGACCCGGGGCTCCTGTCGGTCCTCGTGCGCATCCAAAAAGACGGCACCTACACGAGGTTCGTCCCGCCGCAGAAGGTCTACGCGCTCACCCTCTGGGCAAGCGACGCGAACACCGCCTATGTCGCCCAGGACAGCTTCATGGCAAGGGCCTCGGTGCTCTACGGGACAGGCACAACGGTCCTCCTGGGCACCCCGCCGAAGGAGGTCACCGAGCCCGAACCGACACCTCCGCCCGCGGCTTCGGCCAGCGCCGCGCCCGCTCCAGCGCCAGAGATGGCCTTTCCAGAGTTCACCGACGCCTGCACGACGCCGCTCGTGTTTCTCTACGATGTCTCGGCCAGCGCGCCACCCAAGTTCGACTTTCCGACCACCCGCAAGGCGCTCAGCAGCTTCCCCAGCTTGAAGGAGATCAAGCTCTTCGACTTCGTGTTCGCGGGCAAGCGGCGGCTCGGCGCCCATGTGCCCAACGCCGAGGTGGGCAAGGCGCTGGTCGCCCACATTCAAGCCACCATGAAGGACGAAGCGCCGAAGCTCGTGTGCTTCGATCCGGTGCAAGAGCTGCGAGAGATTGACCTGTAATCTCCCCTTTCGTGCGCCTCACCAACGCCTGGAGGCGCGGCCCAACCCCCGTGCCCAACCCCCCCCCCGGGCCGCACACCTTACTTGGTGATCGCGGGCTGATCCTTCCCGCACTTGTCCAGCTCTTCCTTGCTCTTCGAGGCGGCGATGCAGGCGCGCATGGTAGCCGGCATGCTCTAGCAGGCCGCCGTCCAAAGCTTCTTTTCGGCGTCGCCCGAGCCCGGGGACATACTGGCCATCTTCTCGACCACGGTCGAGCAAGGCGCGTCGGCCGCGGCCTCTTTGCTTTCACAGCCGACGGCAAAGACGGAAAGGGACGCAATGACGAGAGCTACTTTGAGGGTCATGGTTTCTCCGGGAACGCCGCGCGCGAAGGCGCCAACGGCGCGCGTAGTGGGCCCCAGTTCGCCAAGGTTTGTCAAGGATTCCGCAGCCGCCGCGGGCACGAAGAACTTCGACCGAAACGGCTCGCGGTGGCCCGCGCTCGGCCTTGCCGAAAAGCTCAGGGCCATGCTAAGCTTCGTGGATGCTCATCGTCGAAGCGGCGCCGAGAACGCTGGCCGATCTGCTGGCAATTCCGGAGCACGAACGTTTTCACGAGCTGATTGACGGCGAGCTGGTCCCGAAAGCAAAGCCGAGCTTTCGTCACGGCACGGCCCAGGCGGGCCTTTCCGGCAAGCTTGGCCTGTACAACCGTCGCTCTTCCGCGGATCGGCCCGGCGGCTGGCGCATTGCGACAGAGACCGAGGTTCGCTTTGGGGACAGCGAGGTCTATCGGCCCGATACTACTGGATCGTCGACCCCGTCGCGGAGACGCTCATCGTTTACCGATGGACCGAGAGGGGCTACTTGCTCGTGCAATCGGTTCAAGGGACAGAGGTCCTCTCTGCAGAGCCCTTCGAGGACATCAGCTTGTCCGTTCGAAACCTCATCGAAGGCGAGGACGGCTAGCGCGAGCGTGCGTTCCAAGACAGCGCGGAGAACAAGCCGACCGGCGGCGCATTCAGCGCATGATTGTCGGCTGTGTCGAGGGCTACTTGAACGACGTGCTGGCGCCGACCGTGAAGAGCTGGGTGGCGGGCGCGTCGTAGCCAAAGAGTTTCTGCACGTAGCCGGCGTCGATGGCAAAATGCTCTGTTATCTGGAAGAACGGCAAGAACGCCACGCCGAACTTGGCCGAGCGGATGCGGTCGCTGCGGTCGGGGTAGCCTAGCTCGTAGGCGGCGTCGTAGACGGCGTCGTGGCGCTCCCCGAGGTCGCCCTCGAAGTAGGGGCCGACGGAGATACCCACCTTCCACGGCAGGAGCCAACGCTTGGCCTCCAGCACGAACAGGCTTGTGATGGCGATGGCCGGGTTTTGCTTGCCCGCGTCGGTCTTGGAGCCCGAGCCTATGTAGATGCGCGAGACGTAGCCCAACCAGGGCGTGATGTGGACGCCTAACTGGGAGCCACCGGCCACCCAGTCTACGCGCGGCAACACGAACTTTTCTAGGTTGACGCCAATCGGGATGGTGCCTTGAAGATACAGACCAAAGGAGTAGTCGGCTTTGTGCACGAGATTGGCGCCCACTTGCGGAGTGATCAGCCAACCGCGGTCGGAGGGGTGAAACTCGCACACACCGTCGGCGAGCTGTTTGCCAAGACAGGCCGCCGGAACGCCGTTGTCGGGATCGACCAGCACATCCCTCGCGCTCGACTCCGCGGGGATCGAATAATACATGTTGTCGAGGCGCAGATAGAAGTCGTCCAAGGGTCCGACGGTGCCAATCGTGTAGCCGCCGCCCACCGTGTAGAAGTTCCAACGCGCCTTTTGGAACGAGCCATTGTATTCGTTGGGCTCGATCTTGCCGCGCTCGAAGCCCACCCGCACGCTGGCATCCAC
>CAYLJT010000818.1:0-3772 GCA_964383995.1 uncultured Polyangiaceae bacterium | reverse complement strand
ATGTCGCCGTAGATGTCGTCCTCGATCAGAGGCACGTCATGCCGCTCGATCAGGGCGACGAGCTTCTCCTTGCCTTCCTCGGGCATGGCGGAGCCGAGGGGGTTGTTGAAGTTGGGGATGGCCAGGACCGCCGCGAGCTTGTGTCTACCCAAGGCGTCTTCGAGGCAATTCAGGTCCATGCCTACCCCCGGGTAGGCGGGGATCTCCACGGCGCGAATGCCGAGGCTCTCCACGAGCTGCAAGAGGCCGTAGTAGGCGGGCGACTCGATGGCAACCGTGTCTCCTGCCCGCGCCACCGCGCGCAGGCTGAGCATCAAGGCTTCCATGGTGCCAAAGGTGGTGATCACGTCGTCGGCCGTGATGGGCACGCCGAAGCCCGCCCAACGCCTGGCGATCTGGCGTCGCAGCGGGAGGTAGCCGGGGGGTGGGTCGTACGCCACGCCGACGCCGCCCGCCTCGCGCGCGATGGTGGACAGGGTTCGGTTGAGCTTCTCGGTGGGGAGCAGGTCGGGGCTTGGGTAGGCCGCGCCGAGGGACAGGATGTTGGGATCGCGGCTCGCACCGTAGACCTTGGCCACGAGGCTTGCCACGCTGACCGTGGTCGCGGTGGTGGTGGGCCGCGGCGGCCTCGGCTCCAAGGGCACCACCTGGGGCTTCGAGCGGACGTAGTGTCCGGACTGGGGGCGGGCCTCGATGAGGCCGAGGTTCTCGAGCTCGCGGTAGGCGGACAACACGGTAGCCACGCTGACGCCCCGCTGGTGTCCGAGCCCCCGCACAGATGGCAGCCTGTCCCCGGGCCGCAACGCGCCGCGCTCGATGAGAGAGGCGAGATCGCCCGCCACGCGCTCGTAGAGCAGGTGGTCTTCGACGGCCGTCGACATGCCGCGCACTGTACGGCCAAAGATGGCACACGACAAGCACAGTTGCTGGCGCGAGCGACCAGCACAGCTCCCGAACTGTATCGGTCAGTCTTGAGGTCGACTGAATCTGTGCTGTTCGGAGGCGCAGAGCCAGAATCCCGCCATGAACGCGAGCGCGCTTCGATCTTCCTCTTGGTCCTCACCGTGCGCGCCGGAGCGGCGCCTCTTGGCGCGCGGGCAGGTGCTCTCTTATCGACTGGGTCTGGCCGCGCTGGACGTTCGGGTAGACGGAGGGCCGGTGTGGCTCACCCGCGAGGGCTCGGCCGACGACGTGGTGCTCGCGGGGGGTGAGGTCCTCCACCTCGAGGGTCGCGGCCTGGTGGTGGTCGAGGCGCTCGGCGCCGCGGAGCTCTACCTGTCCCGTGGGCAGACTCACCTGACGACCTGGCTGCGGCGCACCTCCGCGAGCCTCCGGAGCGAGTGGCGCGTGCTCCTCGCGCTGCTCGCGGTCTACGTGATCTGGGGCTCGACCTACCTTGCCATGGCGGTCGCCCTGGAGACGTTCCCACCGTTTTGGCTCGGCGGCATCCGCTTCGTCACGGCTGGTCTGTTGCTCTTCGGTTTCCTTCGGGCACGCGGGGCTCCCGCGCCAACCTGGGTCGAGTGGGGAGCCGCAGCGCGCACAGGCGTCTTGCTCTTGACCGCCGGAAACGGCTTCATCGCGCTCGGGCAACAGTGGGTGAGCTCCAGCGTCGCGGCCGTCGTCGTGGCGTCCATGCCAATCTGGATGGCGCTCTTTCTTGGGCTCGGCGGTCAGCGTCTTGCGTCGGCAGAGAAGGTAGGTCTCCTCGTGGGCTTCTTGGGGGTGGCCTTCCTGAACGTGAGCGGCGAGCTCTCGGTGCATGGTGGCTATGCGTGGGTGATAGGCTTCGCACCGCTGTCTTGGGCGCTCGGCTCGGTGTACAGTCGAAGGCTCCCCTTGCCGAAGGGACCCATGGGCTCGGCGGCTCAGATGCTGACGGGCGGCCTTGCCATGTTCGTCGTCGCGGTCCTTTGGGGAGCGCCCCTCCCGACGCCTACGTTGCGCTCCTTCGGAGCGTTGACCTACCTAATTGTGGCCGGCTCGTTGGTGGGCTTCTCCGCCTACGGCTACCTGCTGCGCAACACGAGACCCGCTGTCGCCACGAGCTACGCTTACGTCAACCCCGTGGTCGCCATCCTGCTCGGCGTGCTCTTTGGTGGAGAGCGCCCGAGCGTCGCGACGGCGCTGGCGGCGGCTGTGATCCTGGTTGGCGTGGCGCTCATCTCGTTGGGGCGTAGCCGAGTGTCCGAGACGTCCTCAGCCCGGGAGGCGCCCGGCGCTGATGAGGGGATCCCGCGTGGGTCGTCAAAGCCAGTTGCGCACTGACGTTCCCTGAGCTTTGGGACAAGCTTGCTGAGCATGCGTCAAGCATGGTCAGTGTCCGACGCTGAGCACCTGCATCGTAGCGTGGCCATTTGTGGCCATTTCGCCGCGTCGATGAGCCACTCTCGAAGAAAGATATCTCGGACACTTTTTTTTGACGGGGTGGCCGACCTCACGTCAAGCGACGTCCATAGCTTGCTAGCTACGAAGCTTGGGCTTCTGATCGCGCAAGCAGCGAAGGCGCTCGTGTGCCCGCCGTCATAGGCTATTTGGGCCACTTTACAGGCGAGATCGAACAGGTCATCGCGTGGGAGCACTGCGCCTTTCGCAGGATGAAAACTGGCAAGGTAAGGAGAGGAATGTCATGGAAACATTGCTGAAGGATACCTCTATTTCTGCGACGTCGAAGCCCAACTCAGCCCTGGAAAAGCAGGAAAAATGGGTTCCTGTTCAGTTCTGGACCGACGAGAAGGGTGTTGAGGACGCCGTCCTGGTGGCCATTCCATGTCTAAATGAAGAGGCCCACATCGAGGGGTTGGTGCGTGATCTCTTGAAGCACAACCGCGATCTGAAGATGCGCGTCGTCATCGTCGATGGTGGCAGCACGGACAGGACGCGCGAGATTGCCATGGACCTCGCGTCGCAGCACGACAACGTCTTCTACCTGCACAACCCGCGGCGGATCCAGAGCGCGGCCATCAACCTTGCCGTCGAACGCTACGGCGAAGGGGCCAAATACGTGATTCGTCTGGACGCGCACGCCGACTATCCGGCCGACTACTGTCGAAAGCTCGTCGCCGAGCAGCAGGTCACGGGCGCGGCCTCCGTCGTCGTCTCGATGAACACGGTGGGCGACGGATACTTCCAGAGGGCCGTCGCCGCCGCGCAAAACTCGAAGATCGGCAATGGCGGCGCCGCGCATCGCAGTGTGTCAGGGCCTGGAGCGTGGGTCGACCATGGGCACCACGCGCTCATGTGTATTGACGCGTTTCGCTCGGTTGGCGGTTACGACGCGACGTTCTCGCACAACGAAGATGCGGAGCTCGACCTTCGGCTGGCCAAGGCGGGTCACAAGATATGGCTGACGGCTCGGACAGCTCTGGATTATTTCCCGCGCCCGTCCCCCCGTCCGCTCTTCAAGCAGTATTACAACTTTGGTCATGGACGCGCGAAGACCATCCTCAAGCATGCGATCGTGCCGAAAGTTCGGCAAATGATCCCCGCGGCGGTGTTGCCCGCGCTGCTGTTCGCCGCGCTCTCGCCGCTTACCTTGCTGGCAGCGATTCCTGTCTTGAGCTGGGCGTGTCTTTGTCTCGCTTACGGCGCTTACTTGCGCTTTCGCGCGCGAGACGCCGCCATCGTGCTCTCCGGGCCGGCGGCGATGATCATGCATCTTGCCTGGTCGATCGGCTTCTGGCGCGCCATGGTTGGCCGACTCGTTCGATCCACCCGCAGGGCCGAACAACAGCACGCGCTCGTGTCGTAGCTTGGCCTGCCAAGCGCCCCC
>CAYLJT010000817.1:0-3778 GCA_964383995.1 uncultured Polyangiaceae bacterium | reverse complement strand
CTTCATCATGTTGGACGCCGGGCGGAAATTGGTCGAGCGCAAAAAATCGAAGCGCACGACGGCTTGATCGACGAAGGGCGGCTCACCCTCGCACGCGATACCCTCCGCTAGCCGCTCGGCCTGCTCGTCTCCGAAGGTGAGCTTTCGCTGGCGTCTCTTGCGGTCGAGGGCGCGGCTCCGCAGCCGGATGCTTAGCCAGGTGCGTACGGTGCCGCGCTCGCTCGTGTAGGTGTGTGCTTGTCGCCACACTTCCATGTACACATCATGAAGCAAATCCTCCGCTTCGCTGCGGCTCCCGAGCACCCTAAGGGCCATCGCGAGGAGGTGGGGCGCGTACCGGTCGTAGAGCGTGGCGAGCGCGCACCTATCGGCAGCCGCGATACGGAAAACCAGCTCTTCGTCGCTCGTCGAGCCCAGGGCCGTCATGCCACCGCTCTACGCGGGAGCCCGCGGTGCGGCTTGCAGGATCGCGCACAGACAATCCTCGCCATCCAGGACGTGGAGGGAGTGCTCGCTCCCGACGGGGCTCACGAGCTCGTCGCCGGGCCCGACCAA
Organism: uncultured Polyangiaceae bacterium; assembly: GCA_964383995.1. Classification (GTDB taxonomy): domain Bacteria; phylum Myxococcota_A; class Polyangia; order Polyangiales; family Polyangiaceae; genus CAYLJT01. Next base: position 3,223 of record CAYLJT010000817.1, on the reverse strand, counting down.
CACACCAGCGTCGGTCTTGAAGGCCCCCTGAAAGACGATAACGCGCTCTTCCTGCATGTGGCGATGGCGGCCGACTGTCCCTCCGGCATCGAAGCAAACGAGGAGCGCGGTCACGTCGGACGCCCCGGGTCCCGACGGCAGGAGATCGGCGCGCATCCCCGGCCAGTCCACCTTCGGTCGCCAGTCTTCGAGGCGCTCGAACACATGAAACACACGACGGGCGTCGTCCGGCTCGAGCGCCAGCAGCTCGGCGAGCCTCGGGGCAAACGGGGCGAACCGTTCGAGGTGATCGAGCGAGCTACCTACTCGTTCGAAGAGGGAGGAGGAAGGTTGAGCCGGGGCGAGCGAGAGCGGGAGGTCTCCCAACGTGGCAAGGAGCTCGTCCCTGTCGCGCTGGCATTCCGAGCAGCTCGCGAGGTGTGTTTCCACCGCGTCGAGCTCGGGCGGCGGTAGCTCGCCAAGGACGAAACAGGCGAGCTGGTCTTCGGAAGAATGGGGGCCCAAGGCGTCTCCGGCGAGGCAAGAACCCTTGTGAAAGGAGCGGCCTCGACGGCTCTACGTGACACATCGCGGGCCGAAAAGCAAAGGGAAGATCGGCGTCGGTGGACACGAGGTCGAGGGCCCCCTGACAGGCGTCACAACTTGATGACGAGCTTCGCGGGCGAGGTAACGCCCTTTCCGCCGGGCTGCTTGAGCACGAGCGTGTCGCAGTTGCCGGGACACTCGTAGACGTCCGGCTCCTGATTCGGCCCCGACAAATTCAGCTCGGTGAAGCCGTCGTTCACGATGATGCGGCGCACCTTGGGCGCATTGGGATCTTCGGGAGGGGTCTGGATGTTCTTGGGCATGGTGTTCTCCTTGGTTCGCTTGTCGCGGTCAGATCTCGATGGTGAGGATTCCCCCCACGCCCTTGGGCTTGTTGATGATCACGGTGAGCTGACTGCAATCGCCCGGGCAGCGCTTCTCGCTGCCGGCCGGCATCGGCGCTGTGAGGCCGTCGGCCGTAATGACGCGGACGTTGGCCGGGGAGACAATCTTCTTGGCTTCGCCGGGCTGGTCTTCGGGCGGATCAATGTTCTTGGGCATGACATTCCCTCTTGGTCTCTTGGTTGTCTGTTCTAAGGCGCTGCACGACAAGGCGTGTCAGCGAGTCGGTAAGCTCAAACGATCACCGCCTCGGGAGCGGCCGGATCGCGGGGTTCCGCCTTGGAATACAGGCTTGTGCTCTCGAAGCTCGCGTCCTCGCCGCGAGCCGCGGGGTTCGTCGCCGCGAACCGGAGCTGCGCCTCCAGGTCTTTCCAGAGCGCGGGGTTTTCTTCTGCGACGCGCAGCATCGTCTCGAAGATCGTCCGGAATCGTTGTCGGTTGAACTGGCAGAAGCGGCTGCGCCCGGCGACCCATTGGCCGCCTTGTCCGTCGAGCTTCTCGTAGCAGAGGTCGCACATCTTCTGAACGTAGCAAGACTGGCAACCACTCCAGTCGTGGTGGAAGGTGCGGTTCATTTCGTGGATCTTGTCCATGAACCAATCACCTTCACGCACATTGCCAATCACGAAGTTTTCCCCCTTGGCAGACTTCAGGCACACCGAGATGTCCCCGCTCACGCCGACCGCCCCCTCCTGAAACCCAGTGAGGCAACCCTTCGTGAACATGACCGCGTCTTTCCCGCGGGAAAACGCGAGGTGGACGGTCTGCACGTCGAAGAACAAACCCAACGTGTGTCCATAGAGGGCGCGCTGTTTCACGTTGAGGCGATCAAGGATGTCTGTCTCTTTTTCGAGGTCGCGCATCGCCAGCACACGGGCGGCGAGCCGCCCGATGCGATCGAAATAGTCGGCGTCTTTGTCGAGATCCCAGTGGGGCTCTTCGTTGAGGTAGATAAGGTGTCCGTCCTGCACCAGCATGCGGACCAAGGGTTCTTGCCAGAAGTCGGAGTCGTCTCGATCGACGGCCTCCGTCGTGAGCACCCCCTTGAGGCGCATGTGCGTGCGGTAATACTCCGGATCGCGGTCATGGATCTTGCGGAGGTTTTCAAGGATCACCGCGTAGCTCCCCCGCCCGCTACTGCCCTTGAACGGGCGCTTTTCGTCGTGGCTCTCCGCCCCTCCGTCGAGGCTGAACTGAACGTAGACGCCATGCTCGAGCATGAAATCGAGGATTCGTTCGGTCAGCACGGTGCCGTTCGAGGTGACCGTCACGACGACCTCAGGGCCACCTGGAAGGATGGTTGACTTCAGGTACTGGACCCCTCGCTCGATGAGCCCGAACGCGAGGAGCGGCTCTCCGCCGAAGAAATCGAGCCTAACGAGCTTCGACTCCGTCGAGTGCTCGCGCAAGAAATCCATGGTTTGACGCAGCGTCTCCCAGTCCATACGGACGTTCGAGAGCTGGTCGTGCTGGTCGTATTGACCCCCATAGATGCAATACGAACAGGCAAGGTTACACTCGGTGGTGACGAAAATGGTGAAGCCTCCCATCTTCTTCGACAGGACCTCTTCGACCTTTTCGTCGCTGTGGCGCGCGACGCGCTCGAAGCGATAAGGCGTGAGAAACCCGTCGCCTTGAAGGGCGCGCACCTCTTGAAGCGCTCGATCGATCTCGCGCGCGGGATGCTGGGGGAGCGTGGCAAGCAGATCGTCCAGCCTCGTGTTTCCTTCGCGGAGAACGCCGAGCACGTCGAAGGCAACCCGGTCTACCTCGAAGAACGTCACGTGGCGGGCGTCGAAGACGTACTGTCGACGCTCCGTACGAAAGAGCTCGATGGGGAGGTGCTTGAACCCTCCAGGGAAGGGCACCTTGCTTCGCTCTCGCTCCTCTTCGGAGATCGTCAGGGCCGAAGACGGCGCTGGCTTCGTCTGCAAAACCGGCAGGCGAACCTGTCGGGGAGAGCGCTCCACATAGCTCGACGTCATGTCTGCTTCCTTCGAAAGGCGGAATGGCGCGCAGCCCAGGCCATCGCGCTGGGCGCGGCGTCGCCCCGTGTTTCTGGCGGTACGCAATCCCGCCGACAACGGTTCCATCGGGCGCGCGCTCGCGCGGCTTCGTTGTCGATCGCCATGAGCCTCGCGGTTGAGGATCGAATGCAGAGAGGGCGCCGCGAGCTGTTTTCGACGCTCGTCATGCCAGAGAGCTTCTCCGGGGCCGTGAAGCTCGAAGCGCGTGTGATGCAACGGACCATCACACGCGAGTACATGGATCACCTTGCGACGGTGGCCGGCGCGAA
>CAYLJT010000816.1:0-3781 GCA_964383995.1 uncultured Polyangiaceae bacterium | reverse complement strand
ACGTCGGCGTCGAGGTTCGTGCCGGAGTGACCGCCACCGACGACGGCATGGGTGAGAAACAAGCTGTTGCTCGAGGGCTTGACGATGACGCCGGGCCAGCTCAAGACCGTGCGATAGCGGTCGGGGCCCGCGAGAAATGGCGTGTTGGAGATGCCACCCGCGTCGTGGCAGCCGCCGCAAGCCTCGAACAACTGCTGCTCGAAGGCATGGAACATTTCTTCACCACCGTTGGGCGCCGCTGCGTCTTGCGGAGCGCCGCCACCTTCGCCGTTCTGGGAGGGCGTAAGCTGCGCGGGCGCGTCCACCGCGCAGCCGAAGACCGCGGCCACCACCGTCGCACACAACATCGCCGCCAGAATCGCGGGGGTGTGGGCTCGGGGGCGTTGGGGCTTCGACATGGCGCAGAGGGCTTTGGTGGGGGGCATCGTTGGCACCACTGGGTGAGGCAGCGGTTCCAATGGTACGGCACTTGGCAGTTTTCGGGCCAGAGCCAAATCGACGAGGAGCGGTGACAATCGGGGTCGATCGACGGGTCTGGCGACGACGGTCCCACGGACACCTACATTGGAATTTCTGGGCCGCTGGATCCAACCGTGTCCATGCGATTTGATCCACGTGACGACTTGCGCAACGGGCGGGGCGAGTCGAAAGGTGCCGTCGCGAACTTGGCCCTTCGCGCCGAGGCCCGATACCGAGACAGCCATGAATCGGAACGGACTGGCCCTCGCGACAACGCTTTCTCTTCTCACGTTCGGCTGTGCGACGCCCCTCTCGGGCAGCACCGCCCAAAGCGCCGACTCGACCGCGACCGCGGAGACCGCGGAGACCGCGGCAGCGGACACCAAGGCGACCCCCGCGACCGACGACACGGAAGCAACCACCGTCGCCGATGTCAGCGCGGCGCCCGACGCAACTGCCACTCTCGACGCCGCAGCCAAGGTGGCGAGCGCGACGCGCAACACGGGAGACTTCGTCGTCTACCGCTTCACCGGCTCCTTCAGCCAAACCCCTTTGACGCTCACCGAGCGCGTGCTCTCGCGCACGGCAAACAGCTATGTTTTGAGCCTGACGCTCGACGACGGCAAGGCCAAAGAGGCCTTGGAAGCGACGCTGAGCGACGCCCCCGAGACGCGTGGTGACGTGCTCGCCGTGACGCGCATCGACGACGGCGTGCGCGTGGAAGGCTCACCCGAAGACTACAGCGCGCTGTTGTCTCGCGTGACGTTGTCCGCGGACCAAAACGAAGCCCTGTTGAGCAGCGAGGACGCCGTGGTCAACGTGGGAGGCACGCCCATCGACTGCCACAAGACCGTGTACCGCGTGCGCGTCGGCAAGCGCGAAGCGGTGTTGAGCACGGTGGAGAGCGACCACTTCGCCTGGGGCGACGTGGGCGGGGAGATCCGCACGACGGCCGGCAAGGTGCTGTTCAAGGCCGAGGTCGTGGCGCACGGCAACGACGCGCCGAAGGGCGCCGCGCTGGCCCAAGGCCCCGAAGACGAGTACGAATGACGGCTGGCGAGGGCTCTGTGTCCGAGACAGAGCCTGTGTGAACAAGGGCGCAGCGAGCGCCCTTGGGATGAACAACCGTGTGAGGGGAAGGAGAGGGGCAATCGGCGATTGCCCCTTTGACGAACTTGCTCAGCGAGGCTGGGCGATGTCGTTGAGATCGGCCGCCAGGGCGTAGGGCGCTATGAAGATGTAGAGCAAGATGCTGCGCGTCGGCATGGACGAGCGCACCATCTGCTTGGCCTTCGTGACCTCTTCAGGCACCTTGATCCACAAGAAGTAGTAGTTGAGACAGGGGATCAGCACGAACCAAGGGTGGAAGTCTTGGTTTCCGGTGACCGCCTTGAGCTCGCCCAACATGCTGAAGAAGTAAACGAGGAGCAGGATGGAGCCGCCGAGCACCACCAGGCTGCCGACGAGCGCCAACGCGGGCTCGATGGCGCCCAAGATCGAGCCGAGGATTTGCCCGCCAAAAATGACGCCGTAGGGGACGAGCAGCGTCATCAATGGATTGCGCACCTTGGGAGCCGCGCCGGGGGCCGGCATGCCGGGATTGAAGGCTTGCATCGGGCCGCCCATGGGAGGGCCACCGAAGCCCCCGGGGGGAGGACCGCCAAACCCAGGTTGACCGGGGGGAGCGCCCATGGGGGCTCCGTACCCGGGGGGACCGCCTTGGGGCGCCCCCATGGGAGGCGCGCCGTAGCCGGGTTGTTGGCCAGGAGGTGCGCCGTAGCCCGGTTGTCCGCCCGGTTGACCCGGAGGTGCGCCGTAGCCCGGCTGTCCGCCCGGTTGACCCGGAGGTGCGCCGTAGCCCGGTTGTCCGCCCGGTTGACCCGGAGGTGCGCCGTAGCCCGGTTGCTGCCCGGGGGGCGGACCGTAACCCGGTTGTTGCCCGGGAGGAGCGCCGTAGCCCGGCTGTTGGCCAGGCGGCGCGCCGTAGCCAGGTTGCTGCCCGGGAGGCGCACCATAGCCGGGTTGCTGTCCGGGCGGCGGGCCATAACCCGGCTGCTGACCAGGGGGAGCTCCGTAGCCGGGCTGTTGTCCGGGGGGTGCCCCGTAGCCGGGGGGATAGCCGCCGGGAGGTCCGCCGTAGCCACCGCCGCCGGGAGAGTTCGGATTCATAAGGCCACCTTTCGTTTTTTCTTCGGGGATGCCGAGGTGCGTTCATCGGCACCGCGAGCGCAGCTGTACGGGAACCGAAAAATCGGCGCCATACCACCATGAGCCGCCCCGAAAGGGCAAGGGCCTTGGCCAGGCTCGGCGGTCATCGGTCGTGGGGGAGGCTGCCGCGCAGCGAACGCAAGTAGACAAAGGGGGTTTGAAACAGAAAGTTCGAGACGCGTGACGTGTAAACATCCGCCGATCGCTCGATTTGCCGCGCCAAATGGCTCTTGTCGTTGCCCGCGCGGAGCAGCGGTCCCCACTGCGGATTGGCCACTTCGCCGGAGGCCTTGGCGAGCGGCGCGATGCGCGCGTCGAGGGCCGAGAGCTCCGAGCGCAGCTCGGCCAAACGATCTTGCAGCTCCGATGACGTAGGGCCCGGACGCGGGCCGTAGTCATCGCGAATTCGAGTGAGATAGAGCCGCAACGTGCATTGGCGGGCTTCGAGCCGCTCTTTTTCTTCCATCAGCCGGGCGAGCTCCAACTGCGCGTCCAGGGCGCCGTCGATCGCCGCGATCTCATCCTCGAGCTCACGCAAGATGAGCGCCGTTCGCCAGCGCAAGAGGCTCTTCGACACGCGCACGTCCACGTAGATGTGATCGCCCACGTACAGAATTTCGTCCCCGGAGACGCCAAGGTAGCGCTCGACGAGGCCCGCATTTCCACCAAGAAAAGCCGCGCCATCGCGCAGTTGACCGACCACTGGGAGTAGCCGCCCCTCCTCGTCGACGACCTCGAACGCGGGGCTCTTGGTGGAGAAGAACTCGGGCTTTCGCGCCCCGACAATGATGAGGTCAAACAAATTGCGCCAGGTCATTCCCGCGGGCAAATAGCGGTCGTAGGCGTAGCTCATCATGGCCTTCGAATAGCTCCACTCGGAGTTCGTGATCAGCATGAGCTTCTTGCCCGCGTGGCGCTGATCGAGGAGGGCCAGCGCGGCGTCCGGGTCGGGCTCCACGAATCTGTCGGGATCGGCCACGATTTCGCCCTTCAGCGTGCCTTCCATGTGGGCCTCGTCGGTGGTCGCACGCACCCGCTCGTAGAGCTCGGGATAGCCCATCACCTGCGGGATGGCGCGGGCATCCAAGAGGTCGACGAGGTGCGCGTACATGCT
>CAYLJT010000815.1:0-3788 GCA_964383995.1 uncultured Polyangiaceae bacterium | reverse complement strand
TTGTGCGGGTTTTGGGGGGCGGGGGGGGGGTTTGGGGGCGGGTGGGGGGGGTTTTTGGGGCCTCTGGGGGGGTTTTGGTGGTTGGGGGGGGGGGGCTGGGGGGTTTCGTGGCGCTGCTCGAGCGAGCTCGGCTATTGTTTGCGGAGCTAGGCTGACGTACCGGAGCCACCGTGGGCCGGACCTCATCCACCAACCGAGCAGAGCCGATGACGAAGCTTTGGGTCTCGGCCGATGACGTCGCCAAGCGCGACACCGAAGGCGGCGCCCGATGAGCAACGTGCCCGCCGGGCCGATGCTCGACATCTTCGCGCTGCGGGACTCGGTGATCGCGGAGTACAAGCATTTTGCGACCTCGTTCACCACCATCCACGCGCCTGATATCAAGGCGCAGGTCGAGGCTATCTACGCGGAGGAGCGCTACTGGCCAGAGCCGCTCATCCAGATCAACCCGAGCTACGAGCGGACGACCGACATCAATAGCCTCGTGGCGCAGGGTGCTCTCGATCCCACGTGCGCCGACATCTTCCAAACGAAAGGCGCTCCGCTCTCCCTCTTCAAACACCAAGAGCAGGCGATCGCCCTCGCAGAGGCTGGAGAGAGCTACGTCGTCACGACGGGCACGGGCTCCGGTAAGTCGCTCTGCTTCTTTATCCCGATCGTCCATCGGGTGCTGGTCGAAAAGCGCAAGGGCGGTCAAGCACGGACGCGCGCGATCATCATCTACCCGATGAACGCGCTCGCGAACTCGCAGCTCGAGGAGCTGGGCAAGTTCGTCGGCAACGTCGCCGGGGCGCCACCGATCACCTTCGCCCGCTACACGGGCCAAGAAGAGGCCGAGGAGCGCAAGCGCATCGCCGACAACCCTCCCGACATCCTGCTCACGAACTTCATGATGCTCGAGTTGCTCATGACGCGGCAGGACGACATCGACCGGCGTGTCATCGACAACTGCGTCGGCCTGCGCTTCCTCGTCCTCGACGAGCTGCACACCTATCGCGGCCGCCAGGGCGCGGACGTCGCCCTGCTCGTGCGCCGTGTGCGTGAGCGCCTGAGCCCCGAGCAGCTTCAGTGCATCGGCACCTCCGCGACCATGGCGAGCGAGGGCTCGCTCGAAGACAAGAGCCGGGTCGTCGCGCGTGTCGCCTCGAAGTTGTTTGCGGCGTCCGTTCCTGAGAGCAACATCATCGGCGAGACGCTGGAGCGGATCACGGACCCATCGGCGACCTCGGATTCGGTGGCGGCCGCTCTGGGCGCAGCCATCGATGCGGGCATCCCCAAGGTCATCACCAACGCAGAGCTGTCGAAACACCCGCTGTCGATCTGGGTCGAGACCCGCCTCGGCGTCACGTTCTCCGAGGTCGATCAACGGTGGGTTCGCGCGTTACCGATGACGGTGACCGAGGCCGTCGCCGCGCTGGCCGCAGCGTCTGGTCGCCCCGAAGCGGCGTGCCGAGCGGCGCTCCGAGACCTGCTCCTGATTTCGAGTGTGCCCGAGAAGGATCGCACCCAAGATGAGCCGTCGAGCGAGCCCAGTTTCTTCGCGTTTAAGCTGCATCAGTTCATCTCCGGTGCGGGACATGCCTTCTCCACGCTCGAGCCTCCCGGTCGGCGCACCGTTACCGTCGACGGACAGCAGTTCCTCCCGAACCAGCCGGAGAAGCGCCTCTATCCGGTGCACTTCTGCCGCGAGTGCGGGCACGAGTACCATCCCGTGCGCCTCGTCGATGAGGACGGAACGAGGAAAGCACTTCCGCGCAGCATTGATGATGCGCCCCCGACCACGGAGGACGACGATCAGCCCGCCGATGGTGGCGATGGGGTCGAGCCGTTCGGCTTCGTCACGCTTCATCCGCTCGGGGATGCCGACTTCACGTTCAACGATCGCGACGAGGACTTCCCTGAGAACTGGATCGAGTACGACGCGGGCGGCAACGCGAGGCTCAAGCCCTACTATCGCGGCGCGCGCCCCTCGACGCTGCATGTCGCACCCGATGGTCACATCGGCTCGGGCGCCCGCGTCTGGTTCATCCCAGGCAAGTTTCGCTTCTGCCTCCGCTGCGGTCACACGCAGGGCGGCTCCGCGCGCGACCGCACCCGCCTCGCATCCCTCTCGGCCGAGGGCCGCAGCTCCGCGACCACCGTGCTCGTTGCCAGTGTGTTGCGCTGGATGCACGGTGCCGACGCCGGGCTCGACGTCTTCACACGCAAGCTCCTCGGCTTCACAGACAACCGCCAAGACGCCGCTCTTCAGGCCGGACACTTCAACGACTTCCTGTTCGTTAGCCTCATCCGTGCTGGCTTCCTCGGAGCGCTCCGAGCAGCGGGGCCCCAAGGGCTGCGCAGCGACGAGCTCGGCGTCGCCGCACAGCGGGCGCTCGGCTTCGACGGCACCTCGCGTGATGCGCGCGCCGAGTGGTTGCAGGAGCCGAACCTCAAGGGCTTCAACCTACAAGAGGCCGAGAGCACTCTCCGACAAGTCCTCGCCTATCGTGTTTGGTACGACCAACGTCGAGGCTGGCGCTACACGAACCCGAACTTGGAGCAGCTCGGGCTGGTTCGCGTCGAGTACCAGGGGCTGGATGCGCTCGCCTCGGACCAGGAGGAGTTCGAGAACGCGCATCCGCTGCTGAAGCACGCGACGCCCGAGGTGCGCACAAACCTCTACCGTGAGCTGCTCGACCATCTGCGCAAGTGGATGGCGATCAAGAGCCACGTGCTCGACGCGACCGTCCTCGAGCAGATGGTCGCTCGGGCCCACAGCCGCTTACGAACGCCGTGGAGCTTCAGCGCTGACGACAAGCCGCCTGCTGCGCGCTGGCTCATGGTGGACGCGCCGAAGCGCAGAGCGAGCTCTCAGCGGGACATCGACCTCGTCGTGCGCGGTGGGTCACGCAGCGCGCTTGGAAGGACGCTGCGAGAGAGCCGCCTGTGGAATGGCCACGGCGCGGCGCGGGACCTCAAGTCGAAGGAAGTCGACGCGCTGATCGGCGATTTGCTGCGCGCGGCGGTCGTTCATGGCCTCGTGTCCCAAGAGAACACGCCCTTCGATCAGCCGGGCTGGCGCCTCAACGACACCGCCGTGCGGTTTCGACCCGGTGAGCCCAGCGACGGCGACCGCTCGTCGACGGAGAACGCGTTCTTCCGCGACCTCTATGGCAACCTCGCGTCGATGCTCTGCGCGACGGTTCATCCGCTGTTCGGTTTCGAAGCTCGCGAACATACGGCGCAGGTCGACGGGGAGCGGCGCGCGATTCGCGAGAAGCGTTTTCGCTACGGCGAGAAGGAGCGCGAAGAGCTCGCCGCCGAGGACGCGCGCCTCCGTGAGATCGGTGAGGCGAACCGCTTCCTGCCGGTGCTCTTCTGCTCACCCACGATGGAGCTCGGCGTCGACATCTCGGCGCTCAACGTCGTGCACATGCGAAATGTCCCGCCTACGCCCGCGAACTACGCGCAGCGGAGCGGTCGCGCGGGGCGCAGCGGGCAGCCTGCGCTGGTCATGACGTACGCATCGTCGCAGGGCCCTCACGACCAGTACTTCTTCCGCGATCCGCGTGCGATGGTGCATGGCGAGGTGAAGGCCCCGCTGCTCGATCTCGCCAACCGTGACCTCGTGGACAGTCACCTATTGGCCGTTTGGCTCTCGTGTGTGGAGGTTCCGCTCGAAGCGAGCATCGCCGAGCTGCTCGTGCTGGCGGAGCCACAGCGGCCCCTGCGCGAAGACCTCTTGTCGGCCATGCGTGAAGAACGCGTGCGGGCTCGTGCCATCGAACGCATCGAGCGCGTGCTCG
>CAYLJT010000814.1:0-3791 GCA_964383995.1 uncultured Polyangiaceae bacterium | reverse complement strand
GAAACGCGGTTCGGTGGCTGAAGTTCGGTGGAGAAAGCGCTGGAATCGGCCGCCTGAGTCGATGGCGTTCGATCGAGCGCGGTCAACCGCGAGGACGCCGACACCGACGTCCCGACGAACACCCATGTTTGCTGGCGCGGCTCGCTTGGCCCACTCTACGAAAGTGTTCGGTGGACGCGCCGCGACGCCGTAGAGGTTCGCAACGCCGCCGGACCGCCAAGGGCCCTACGTCAAGCGCTTCAACCGCCGCAGATATTGCCCTGGCGTGCCCACGTTCAGGTAGTCCGGACCATCGAACAAAAACGGCCGTGGCTGCGCGGTGCCTGTGTAGGCTCGCATGACATCAGAAAACACCTGATGCACGATCGTCCCGCCTAAGTGCGGCGTGTTGGCGTCGAGCTCCACCGTGTACGTCCCGAAGTAGGCGTAGGGTTGCGCGGTCGAAAACGTCTCCACCGTCAGCTCGCGCGGCACCTTCCAGGGAGACGTGGGGCTCAGCCAGCCGGGTTGGGGTTGACCGGAGAACGGATCGAGGGGGATGCCTAGCGGCGGATTTTGCGAGATCATCAGGCTGAAATGGCCGCTTTTGTCGTATACCCAGTAGCCTGCGGGCGGGTTGCCCCAGGGGTAGGTCTTCTCGGTGGGGTCGGAAGGATTGTCGCCGATGTCCCAGGCCTCGACGAGGGCCCAGGTTCCGATGATGGTTTGAGCGTTGAGCGGTGCAGGGCTGGTCATGGGCGGGCTCCTTCGCGAAAAGTGGTCATTCTGGATAGTCGCTGTCCATCCAGGCTTTGAACATGGCAATCTGTGGGGCGGTGAGCGGAGGGTAGGGCGCGGGTGGCATCTGTTGGGTGCTGATCTGACTGTACACCATGGAGGCGTTGAGCTTGACGTCCTCGTATTTGGTCAGATCGAGGCGCCAGGTCATGGAGGCGCGAAACTGCGCGAACAAGGGGGCAATGTCTTTTGCGAAAGAAACCGTCGTCATAGGGCCTCCAACACGCTTATCGGCACTTTCCAAAGGCAGCCCGTCTCGGCCCGCGCCGAGATGCCTTTTTGGGGGGTGATCTCGAAGTCACCAAAATCGACCACGTAAAAGAACGGCTGCCCCGGCACGAACGCGACGTCGATGGGGCGCTTCAAGGGCAGCTTGGGCAAGGCGCACACCCGCCGCTCTTTTAGGCTCACGCGCACCAGATTGCGACCGACGGGCGGCCCGGCGGGGCCGGTCATGGGCTTTTCGTCGCCGAATTGCGCCACCACCAAATCTCCTGCGAACCTGTGACCGGAGGGCACCTCCGCGAACTTGGTCGGACAAGCGTTGATGTCGAACACCACGAGTGGCTCCTCGGGCGGCGGCAGCTCCGCGTGATTTTGCAGCAAGAACGGCTCGACCTTGCCGTCCGGACCGCGGTAGCTTTCGCTGTGGATGGGTAGACCGCCAAAGAAATCGGGCCAGCCGTAGTAGGCTCCGCGTTTGACCTCGTACAAGAAGTCGGGGCAGTTGTAGACGGGACGCACGCCCCTGGCGTCGGCGCCTTGTTCGGTGGCGAGCAGGCGTCCGTCGGGTAGAAACGCCAGACCGTAGACATTGCGCAGGCCCCAGGCGAAGACCTCCAGTTGACTGCCGTCGGCCTCACAACGGAGCACCGCCGCGGTGCACGGGGTCTTTCCAGAGAGACGCGTTCCGGCTGGGTGAAACGTGCCGAATTTCGCGAATCCGCCGGTGCTTTTCCGCTCGCCTCCGGGACCCTCGGTGTGCACGACGTGGCCCGTCAGCTCCACCGTGTAGCCCGGCACATCGGCCTCGTGCTCCACCGCCTTGAGCCAGGCAAGATCGTGGGAGTCGGCGCCGATGACGCCGCTGTTGGTCATCGCGCCTTGGCCGAAATAGAGCCTGCCGTCGGGCCCCGCGGCGACCATGCTGGTTTGGTAGTTGCCAAAGCCAGGAAGGTTGTCGACGAGCACCCGGGTGGGATAGGACGGATCGTCCAGATCGAGGCGCAGGATGCGCCCGGGGTAGCCGCCGTCCGCGATGATCAACGCGCCTTGATGCCACAAAAGGCCGTTCAATGGCTGTCCGAGACCGCTGGCGAGCACATGCTTTCTTCCCGCGGCATCGATGCGCGACACGGTGCCGCCCGCTGGGGCGCCGCCGAACGGAAGACCCGATTCAGCGAGGTACAGCGTTCCGTCCGGCGCGCTGGTCAGGCTGGTTGGGAAGTTGAGGCCGCTGACCACGCGCTCCATCTCAGCTCCCGTCCGTCAAGATCATGCGCACGGCCAGAAAGCACAGGTACACACCGACCATCAGCTCCACGCGGCTCGGCAAAAAGCGGCGCAAGAAATGGCCTAGATACAGGCCCAGGCACGACATCGACGCGCTGATCGCCCCGATCACCAGGGCCGAGGCCACAAGCGGGTAGGACGAAAAGCCGATGCCCGCGCCGGCCACCACGTTGTCCAGACTGAGCGACAAGGGCAACCCCACGAGCAACGCCCGGTGGTTCACCAAGCTCTCCAGGTTGTCGTCATCCCTGCGCAGAGCGAGCAACACGACCGCGGCGCCGCAGGCCAACATGACCAAAGGGCCCGCGCTCGACGCGGCCTCTCCCAGCGCTCCAACCAACGTGCGACCCAGCAATAGACCTAAAAGCGCCCCCGCCACCTCACTGACGCAAAAGGCCGCCGCGAGCGCATGAACGCGCCGCTTCTGGATAGGCAACAGGCCGAGTGACGAGCACACCTGGAGGTTGTCCAGGCCGGCGAGCAGGCCAAACACCAAGACCTCCACCATGGTCAGCCCTCGAAGCCGTAAATGCGCAGCACACCACCTTGACGCCCGAAGACCAACGCGCCTGCCACCACGTAGTCACCCGCGGCGGCCGGTCCGAGACAATAGCCATAACCGCCGTTCATGCCGCCGGTTTGCTCGCCCAAATCGTCGTGCCACAGCATCTTTCCGCTGTACGCATCGAAGGCGTACAAGGCCACTTTCGATGTCGCGCAAAACACCAGATCGTTGACCACCAAGGGCGAGCTCAGCCCCGACTCGCCCGGTGTGCGGTACATGGGAGGTTGGGCCTCGCTGTACAGCCGCGGATCGCTGTCGTCCATGGGCCACGCGTCCTTCAAGGTGTTCCAGTCGAGGGCGCGCAGAAACGGCGTCGTTTTGTAGTCGATGCCGGCCTCCACGTTGTGGTAGTTGTTGCCACCGACGCCGATGAACAACCTTCCCAAATCGGGGTGCACGGCAGCGGTGCTGTAGGTTCCAGAGTAGTTCTCCTGGTCTTCCTCGTCGGACATGCGGTTGGGAACGAAGGGGTCCATCCTCGCGTCGTTGGGACCCACGTGCGGATCGACGCTCGGGATCTGCGTGCCGTCGTTGTAGTAGGGCAACAGTTGACGCCAGTTGAGCAACTCCAACGTGGCAGCGTCGAGCACGAAGAAGCCACCGTTTTTGCAGCCCGCAGCCACCACCCGCCGACCGTCCACGGTGAACAACGTAGGAGAGCCGCCGAAATCGACGTCCACGTCGGTCGCTCGGTAGCTGCTTTCGGGGGGTGGCTGGAAGAAGCCGCGGAAGGTGCCTGTGGCGGCGTCGAGCGCCAAAATGCCGTTGGAGAAGCCTTTGGAGGGCAAGGCGCTATCGGGCGACGGATTGCCCGTGGCGCAGTAGATGCGATCGAGCTGGCTGTCGTAGGCGATGGACGACCACACCGAACAGCCTCGGATCACCGGGTCGAGAGGCCCGCGTGAGAACGGCGCGGGTGGGTTTTGAGACAGCGAAG
>CAYLJT010000813.1:0-3794 GCA_964383995.1 uncultured Polyangiaceae bacterium | reverse complement strand
CATGGCCTCGAAGAGGCGCATGTACTCCGCGAACACATCGTTGTGCGCCACGTTTTTCAGCGATTCCATGGCCTCCGCGGGGCGCACCGGGGCGAGCACGCGGCCGTTCAGCTCCACATAATATTCGTGGTTGCCGCGCAGCACGAAGACGTCATTCGGGACGGCCAGGTAGAGCTGAAGCACCGTGCGCAAAATGCCATTGTAGCTAAAGCGCCCGCGGTCGATGTAGTCGCCCAAAAACACCAGCAACATGCGTGGGTTGTTGTCCGGGTCGTCGTGGTAAGCCTGGGCCTTTCCAAAGAAGTCGGCTTGCAGCAGGGCGCCTTTCAGGCACGAATAACAACCGTGCAGATCGCCGAGCACCAGGATCTCGTAGGCCTGGTTCTTGGCAGGTGGGAAGACGTAGACGTGGCCGTCCAAAAACGGCTCTTCCCCAGCGAAGACCGAGAAATCGGGGGTAGCGATGAGCTTGCCTTGCCCCGCTCTGCGTTGCTCTTCGAGCCGCTCGCGGAAGCGGCGAATGACGTCCAGGTCGGAGCGGGCTTGATCGACGAACTTGTCCGGGTCGAGATCGTAGTCCCACTCGGTGCGCTGAAAGAACGCGTGATCGAGCTGCTTTGCCGCGAGCTTGGTCTCGTTGTCGATGATGACGCCGCCTTCGGGCACGGTCTCGATTTCTTCGTCGGCGATTTCGACAGGCGCGTAGAGCAGCCGATACAGCTCGTTGCGGAAGGTGTGCTCGCTCGGGTGGATGACCCCGTCCGCGTGCATCAGCTCGTCGACCGTGGCCAGCAAGGCCGCGCGGCTCTCCTCGCCAAAGGCCTTGAACAGCTCGAAGCACTTGAGCTTGAGCTTGGCGATCACGAATTGCTCGCTGCTCTCGCCGTCCCCCACGCTCTCTGTGTACCAATCACCGATGGACCTATCGATCTGCCCGAAGACCTCGTGAAAATGCTCGGTCCAACGGGCCACCACGTCGTCGAAGTGGGAGGCCTCGTCGCCCATCATGTCGCGCGCGCGCTCTTCGACCAGCTTGCGAATGTGGTCCTTGACGTAGGTGCGCTCGTTCTCGTCGAAGTCGCCGTCCACGTAGCCAAAGGCCGTCAAGTAGTAGATGACGGCGTGCATCTCCTGCTCGGCGACCTGCGGCTCGGAGCTGAATTGCATCATGGGGTCCTCTTTCGCGCGGCACCCTAGCGATAAACGTCGACCGCGTCACGGGCCAGGCGAAGGCCACGGACCGACGCCGAGCTCGTCCAGGCCGAGCAGCAGCTCGCCCAACATGCGGCCCTGCTCGGCGGCGGCGCGTGGCGTCAGGGCGTCGGCGAGGCGCGTGCGCGCGGCGATGAGCGCGGTCTTGTCGCCGTCGATCGCGAACAACGAGGCGGCGAAACGCGCGGCCAAGGTGTTGGGCACGAGGGCGCGCGAGCGCTCGGCGAGGGCGCCTTGGGCGTTCGGATCGATGGTCGAAGAAAAGAACGCGCGGCTCGGATGGTCCGAGAAATCGCGGTTCATCGCGCTGGCGATGGTGGCGGCGGCGGCACCGTAGCGCTCCTCTTCGCTGGCCTTCGAGAGGCGCGCCAGCGCCCGCCCAAGGGCCGCGTAGTCGACGAGAAAACGCGGCGTTTGCGCGGAAGTTTCTGCGGCTCTCGCCTCGTGCGAGACGCTGCCGTCGGGTCCCACGTGCGTGCCAAGCAGAAGATCCGCGGCCCTCTTCGCGCGCGCTAGCGTGTCGGGATCGCCCGTCGCTTCCCACGCCGCTACGAAGGCCGCGATGGCCAGACCGTTCTCGTAGGCGTACACATGGGGATCGATGCGCGGGATGCCCATACGTCGACGATCGGCGTCGTTTGCCGCGTAAAACGTGTGTCCGTCGATGAACTTCGCGTTCGCGTCGTGGGCGCCGACGTCGGCGTCCTGGGTCGGCAGGAACGCGCCTTCGGCGTTCGTGAGAAAGCGGCCTACGTAACCCACGAGGGCATCCAAATCCCGGCGATGATCGGCCCTCTTGGTCACCCGGTAGACCCGCGCGTAGGCCTCGATGTTGGCCGCTTGGTAGGTCATGAGCTTCTCGTAGTGGGGCTCGTTCCATGTCCCCCCGACGGCGTATTGGTAGATGCCGCCCCACACGGGATCGATCAGCGCGCGCTGCTTTTCCACGGAGAAGAGCGCCCTTGGCAGAGCGTCCGGGTCGCCCCGTTGGGATCGTATGACCTCAAACGAAATGTTCGCGCCGAGGGGCGCCTTTTGCCGCCGACCCCAGCCCCCGAGCTGCGTGTCGTAGTAGTCGTCGAGCTCGTGCATCAGGGAGGCGGCGATCCAAGGTAGGGCCGAGGGCACGGCACCGACGTCGACGGGATCGAGACGCGTGCCTTCGCCACCCTTGTTTTGTAGGCTTTGAAGGGCCCCGGCGAGGGCCTCGCGGAACGCCTCGGGGGGCACGTAGCCGCGGTACTTTCCGAGCTCGCGGCCGTCGGGGGAGAGCACGATCGTCGCCGGCCAGCCCCACTCGCCGTAGCGCTCCGCGATGTCGGGGCGCGCGTCGATATCGACGCGGGCGGGCAAGAACGAGGCGTTGATGAGCGCGGCGGCGGCGGGGTCGGTGTAGGTGACAGCCTCCATCACGTGGCAGAAGTGGCACCACTCGGCCGCGCCGTGCAGCAAAATGGGCTTGTTTTCCCGCTTCGCGCGCTGCCAGGTGGTGGCGTCGAGGCCGAGCCACGCAAAGGCCTGTGCGCGCTTTTCGCCGCGAATGGCCGCCAAATCGATGACCGGGCTGGCGACTTCCGGCAGCCTCGGCGGGGCCACCGCCTCACCACCAGCGCATCCCAAGAGGAGCACGAGAGCTACCGACGGGGCGAGACGACGCAGCACGGTCCTATCCTACGCGTAGCTCCCGACCGCGGTTCGTCCTCTGCTATGCTCGGCCCCCGAATGCCTCTTCGATGCGGTGTTTTCGCGGTTGTTTGCGCTGGCTTCTCGCTCCTCGCAGCGGGTGACGCCCTCGCCTTCTGCCGCTCGACCACCTGCAGCGGCGACTGCCCAAGGGATCAGGACGGCTGCAAGACAACCGGCAAGCCGCTGTCGTGGAACGACCTCTGTGTGGGGTTCAGCCTGCAGAAAGACGCCTCCGAGTTCATCGACCTCGAGGTCGTACGCGACGTCGCCGCGAAGGCCTTCGTGGCCTGGACCGACGTGCCTTGTGAGGACGGAAACTTCGCGACGCTGGCCTTTACGCCGATGAGCGACGTGTCGTGTCACAAGGCCGAGTTCTCCGCCGAGGGGCCGAACGCCAACATCATCCTGTTTCAGGACACCAAGTGGTCGTACAGCGGCGCGGGCAACACGCTCGCCAAGACCACCGTGAGCTTTGACACGGACACGGGCGCGATCCTCGACGCCGACATCGAAATCAACCACGCCTACAACGAGTTTACGGTGGGCGACGACAACGTGGTTTACGACCTGCAAGCCGTCTTGACCCACGAGATTGGCCATTTCATTGGCATCGATCACTCGCCCGACCCCTTCGCGACCATGTTCTTGGCCTACGAGCCGGGGGACACCTTCCAAAGAGATTTGGGCGACGACGACGTGGCCGCGCTGTGCACGGTCTACCCGACGACGCGCGACGCCACCTGTAATTTCACGCCCCAAGGCGGCTTCGCCTCGCGCTGCGCGGCCGAGGTCTTGGCCGACGAGGAAGCGACGGGCTGCGCCCTGGCGCCGGGGCAAAAGGGTGCTTTAGGGGCCTTGTGGGCAGGTGTCTTGTGGATGCTTTGGGGCGCCCGCAG
>CAYLJT010000812.1:0-3796 GCA_964383995.1 uncultured Polyangiaceae bacterium | reverse complement strand
TCCATCAACGTCCACGGTCGCGTGACCCGCTGGGCGATCGCCTCCGCGAGGCGCTTGGTCGCGTCCTCGGCGCGGTACTCGTCGACGTATTTCATGCGCCCTCGACCCCCGCGCGACGCAGCTCGTCGAACACCTTGCGGGCCTCCTCGGCGTCCACGCGGCTGATCGCGAAGCCCGCGTGGACCACCACGTAGTCGCCCACCTTCGCCTCCGGCAGCAACGCCAAGCACACGCTCTTGGTCACCCCCGCAAAGGACACCTCGCCCGTCGGCACTTCGCCCTCGACGATCGTCAGCAGCTCACCGGGCACCGCGAGACACATGCTCAGCTCCTAGCGCGAAGGGCCGCGAGATGCGCCTGTCCAAGCGCGATACCACCATCGCCCGGAGGCAGTTGCCGCGGCAAGAACACCTGGAAACCGGCAGCGACGAGGGCCGCCGACAGCCCTTCGGTCAGCACCGTGTTTTGAAAACAACCGCCACTGAGCACCACGCGTTTCACGTCGACGGACCGCGCGATGCAGACCGCCCAGTCGACGAGCGCCCGATGAAAGCGCGCGCCGATGGCGTTGTCCGAGGCACCGCGAGCCAGGTCGGCGAGCAGGCGCTCGACCAAGGGACGCAGCTCGCCGACATGCATTTTGTCCTTGGAAACAAGGGGGATGGCGTATCGGTCGACGAGCGCCCCGTCAGCCTCGTCGAGAGCTTTGGCTTCGACGAGCAGGGCCGCGTGCCCTTCGTAGCTGGCCTCGCCGCACAGACCAACGAGGGCCGCGACGGCGTCGAACAGGCGCCCCACGCTCGTGGTCGGGAGGCCCTTGCCGCTCCGCAAGAGGACCGCGTGCGCGTCGAGCAGCGAAGGCTCGAACCAACGCTGGACCGCGTCGAAGGGGGCGCCCACCACGTGCAACAAGCCAAGCGCCGAACGCCTCGGCTCGCGCAGCGCGCGCTCGCCGCCGAGCAGCGGAAAGGGCTGCAAATGCGCCACGCGCGTGACCTTCGAGCCATCGAGCACGAAGGCCTCGCCGCCCCACAAGGTGCCGTCGTGTCCGAGACCAGCGCCATCCCAGGTGAAGGCGAGCACGGGACCGCAGAGGCCGTACTCCGCGATCACTGATGCGCCGTGCGCCTCGTGGTGCTGCACGCGCACAAGGGGCACAGAGAGCTCGGAGGCGATCGTCTCCGCGAGCCGCGTGGTGGCGTAGTCGGGGTGGAGATCGCAGGCGATGATCTCCGGGGTTTGACCGCCGAATTTGTAGAAATCGTCGATGCACTGCGCGAGGCGCGCGCGGGCCTCGGGGCCCTCCAAATCGCCCACGTGGGGCCCGAGGAGCAGCTCGTGCTCGCTGGAGAGGCAGGGCGCGACCTTGAGGTGCGCGCCCAGCGCCAGCACACGTGGCCCCGGCTGCGTGCGTGGCAACGACAGGGGCGCGTAGCCCCGCGCGCGACGCAACAAGAGCGGCCCCGACGCGCTGACGCGCACGATCGAATCGTCGAGGGGCCGCGCGATGGCTCTGTCGTTTTCGAGAAAAACGTCGGCTACTTCGGCCAAATCGGCGTGGGCTTGGGCGGGACGAATGGCCAGCGGCTCGCCGGCACGGTTACCGCTGGTGCAGACCAGCGGGCCGCCAAAACGTTGGGCGAGCAGCAAGGCGAGAGGCGAAGACGGCAGCAGTGCGCCCAGCCACGGGCTTGTCCGAGACACCGAAGGCGCGAGCCGCGAAAGCGAACGAGCGCAGAGGAGCACGATGGGCGCCGCCGGGCTCGTAAGCAACGCCGCCTCTTCGTCCCCCACCAAGGCCTCGCGACGCACCTCGTCGAGGTCCGCGAAGAGCAGCGCAAACGGCTTGTCGGGGCGATTTTTTCGCGTGCGCAGGCGGCCCACCGCGGCCTCGTCGCAAGCGTCCACCAGGAGCTGGTAGCCCGCTGTATTTTGAGCTGCAACGATTTGGCCCTGGGCCAGGGCCGCAAGGGCGCCCACCAGGGCAGCGTCCCCTTCCGCGAGCAGCTCGCCCGGGCGGTTGTTGAGCGAAAGGCGAGGACCGCAGGCGGGGCAGGCCAGGGCCTCTGCGTAGTAGCGGCGGTCCGTGGGATCGCCGTGCTCCGCGGCGCACAAAGCGCACAAACCAAAGGGCGCCATCGTGGTGAGGGCTCGATCCCACGGCAACCGCCCCGCGATGGCGTAGCGCGGACCGCACACCGCGCAGCTCGTGAACGGGTAGCCCGAGCGCCGCGCACCCTCGGACAAAACCTCGTCGCGACAATCCGCGCAGGGAGCGCGGTCGGGAGCCAAGGCCGCGCGCGCCTCCACGCTCGCTTCGCTGGCTCGAATTTCGAACGCGACGTCGCCCTGGGGCAGCTCATCGCGCAGGGCGACCGTCACCTCGGCCATCGCGTGAAGCTCGGCGAGCAAAGCCTCCACGTCCCTGCCCTCCCCTTCGAACGCGGCCGCAACGCCCGCCGCGGTGTTGCGCGCAAAGCCCTTGATTCGAAGGCTCTTGGCGAGCCTCGCGAGGTGCGGACGCAGGCCCACCCCCTGCACCGCGCCGCTCAACAACACCGCCACACGCCTCATGAGGTCTCGACGTCGATGTCGTCGATGAAGAGGCCCGTTTCGCCCAGCACGTCGGCTTCGGTCGCGCCGCAGTCGGGACAGAGCAAGACGTGGTGCTCGGGCAGGTAGACCGCATTGCACGCGGCGCAGCGCGCCCGCACATGGGTCAGCTCCAACGCGAGGCGCGCTCCTTCCGCCGCGGTTCCGCGCGCGTGGGCGCCAAAATGCAGCGCCAACGCGTCCCGCGACAGGCTCTCGGTCTCGGCCACGCGACCGCGCACGACCGTGACCCGTGCGTGGGGCGGAACGGCGCCGAGCGCCGCGTCGAGGATCTGTTTGGCCAACGATGATTCATGCATAAAGCATCGACCTCAGTCCGAAAGCAGAGCCTTCACCGCGCGCACCGCGGGCTCCACCGCGCGAGCCACTTCGGGGGACAAACCCTCGGAAAATGCGTTGGGTGGCACGATGCCGATGCCTACCAAAAACACCCTTTCGGTCGCTTCTTCGCCGTACAAGATCTTGGCGAGCGAAATGGCGTCTGCGACAGACATCGCGTGGGACGAGACCGCGCGAGGCGTAGGCGCGACGTCGTCCGCGCGAAGCACGCGAAGCTCCCCTGGGGTCACGGCGCCCGCCAGAGCGTCGATCAAGATCACCTTGCGGGGCCGCTCCAGGAGCTCGACGAGCAGGGATGCATCGCTGGCGATGTCGACGCGGTAGCCGTCTTCTTCGAGACGCGCGGCAACCGCGAGCCCGATGCCGTCGTCCCCGCCGTACACTTGGCCGATAGCCACCACGCGCGGCCGCCCACCCGGTACGAACTCGGGCTTCACCCGACCTCTTCGACGCGCAGCGTGAGAAAGTGCGTGGAGCACGAGATGCACGGGTCGTAGTTGCGGATGGCGTGCTCGGCGCGTTGCGTGGCCTCGGGCAGCGGGAGGCGCGCGAGGGCCGGGCCCATGGCTTCCAGATCGAGCTCGATGCTGCGTTGGTTTTGAGAGGTGGGCGGGACGATCTTCGCGCTCACAATGGCGCCGTCTTCGCCGATTTCGTAGCGATGAAACAGGATGCCGCGGGGGGCTTCGGTGACTGCGCGGCCGGTGCCCGCCCGGGGCGCGACGGGCAGCGACGCTGGCGTCGAAAGGCTCACGGTCCTCAAAATACGAAGCGCTTCGTCGAAGGCGTAGGCCAGCTCCACCGCGCGCACGAGGATGCTCTTGAACGGGTTTCGCAGCGTGGG
>CAYLJT010000811.1:0-3798 GCA_964383995.1 uncultured Polyangiaceae bacterium | reverse complement strand
GACGAGCTTGTGGATCGATCTGCTCGACGCCCTCGACGTGATTTCGGATCCCAAGAAACAGGCGCAAATCCCCAAGAAATTGCCGATTTTGGTGACGTCCGGCTGCGAAGACCCGGTGAGCGCCAGGACGCGCGATCTCGATCCGCTGCTCATCGTCTACAAAAACCTGGGGATCAACGCGACGCGCAAGTACTACGCGACGGCGCGCCACGAGCTGTTTCACGAGATCAACCGCGCCGAGGTGATGCGCGACGTGGTGCGCTGGCTCGACGAGGTCGTGCTCGGCAAAAAGGCGCTCGATTAGCGCGCTAGCCGTTTGAGATGCGGTCGCCGTTCGAGTCGTCTTCGACCTCGACCGCCGCCTCGACGGGCTTGATGGGCGCGCGGTTGCTCGGGCGATCGCCGCGCACCTGCCGCAAACCCGAAGAGATGCTGCGAAGCTGCGAGGCGAGGCGCTCGGTCGTGGCCTCGTCGCGCAACGCGCGGGCGATGAGCAGGGCGTCTCGGCGCGTGCGATCGGCGGCGGTCTGGTTGCCCCGCGCAGCCTGCGCGAAGGCCACCTGTTCGAGGATGAGCGCGCGACGAATGTCTTCCTTCGGCACCTGCGGGAGGATCTCGCGCAGCACATCGATGGCCTCGTCGAAGCGCTCGGCGGCCACCAACGCGAGACCCAAGCGGTGACCGAAGATGACCCACGGGCTCGTGGTCTCGACGTCACCGCGCAGGACCTCTTGCCGTGCCGCGCGCATGCCGCTCCACAAGGCGCGGATGGCGCCCTCTTCGTCGCCCAACATGGAGCGCAGCGCGGCGCACTCGTCGACCAGCAAAAACGCCTTGAAATCCGGCCTCCCACGCACCGCGTGGTAGGCGCGGAGCTCGACGTGGCTGGGCCGTTCGGCGAGGGCGTCGGCGGCCCGCGCGTGCAGCTCGGCCACGGCGCCTTCGGGTGAGATGGCCTCGATCACGCGGGCGAGGCCCGGCCGCGCGAGGCGCACGTCGCTGCCTTGGGTGACGAGCCAGCCGCCCTTCACGAGGGTCGGTAGCGCGCCTTCGAGATCGTCGGGGGAGCGCAATACGCGGGCGATGTTGGCGCGCGGGCCGTCGCCCGCCACGGCCACCGCTTGCAGCGTCGAGAGCTCGCCGGGCGACAGACCGCGCAAACGCCACTCGATGAGATCCACGAGGCGCGCGGGGGCCGGCAGCGCGTGCTCGCTCTCTTCTTCCCAACGAACGAGCTCCTCGAGGTAGAGCGGCTCGATGTCCTCGTCGCGCCGCGTGATGCGCGGTGGCACCGGCAAATAGCGCGTGACCTCGCGCGCTTCGTCGCGCTTGAGGCCGGCAATGCGCAGCCGAACGAGGTGCTCGCCGACCCAATACGAGGGCGTCCGCTCGCACGTGATCAGCACGCGAAAGCCCGGGATGTGTCCGCCACGCAGGACGTCGGCGAGGGCGTTTTGCGTGACGTTGTCGAGCCTGTCGGCGTCGTCGATCACGAGCAATACGGGGCGCGGATCGGCGGCGCCCGCGGCGCCCCGCGCGGCCCAAGCGAGGGTGGCCGCGAGCTCGGCGCGCACGAACGAGGACGGTGTTGCGCTCGAGGGCAAGGCATCGGCGAAGATGGTTCGCAGCCCGGAGGCCTCGACGTCCGTGGGCGCCGCGCGCCCCGTGACGAGCAACGGATCGGTCGGCGAAACGCCCACCAAACGGCTCACGATCTGTTTGAGCCCGGTGCAGCTCACCTCGCCTTCGAGGCCGCCGCCGGTCGCTCCGTAGATGACCAACATGCGCCGATCGCGGGCGAGCGAAGCGACGGTGTGCAGCAGGCGCGATTTGCCCGAGCCGATGCGACCCGAGAGGGCCACGCCCATCACCTGACGATCTTCGCCAAGCTGCTCCATCGTCCACGTCACGTGGCGCTCGCGCCCCACGAAACGAAGCCTATCGACGCGTTCGGGCAGGGGCGCGGTGCGACCCGGTTGGAACAACGTTGTCTTGATCGTGGGCTCGTCCGCGGGCGGCGTCGCGGGCCGCGGCGGCCGCACCGTATCGGCCTCGCGGACGGGCTCGCTCGCCTGGCCGCGGCGCCCCGCCGACATGCGAAAGAGCTGGGCGCGGCGCTCGGTCCAGGGCTCGTTGGTGAGGCTCTTGTGGATCGCCTTCGCGAGGGACAAAGCGTCGGGGAAACGCTCGTTCGCGTCGGCCGCGATGGCCCGCAGGCTCACCGCCGCCGCGGCCGCGCTGATGTTTCGATCGGGCGCCACCTTGCGAGGATCGATGCGCGGCGCGATGACTTGTCGCTGCAAGACCTCGTTCGGCGAAGAGCCCGTGAAGGGCAACGAGCCCGTGAGCATTTGGTAGAAGAGGACGCCGACCGCGTAGAGATCGACGGAAACACCGGCGTTTTTGCCCGTAGCCTGCTCGGGAGACATGTAGCTCGGTGTGCCGATGACCTCGCCGAGCCGCGTGAGGCGACGGCCGGTTTCGAGCCGCGCGATGCCGAAATCGATGAGCTTTACGTGGTCGCCACCGCCTGCTGCGCGCTCCATGATGATGTTGGCGGGCTTCACATCGCGGTGCGTGACACCGCGGGCGTGCGCGTCGGAGAGCGCGCCGAGCGTCTGGCAAAGGATGTCAGCGATGCGATCGAAGGGCAGCAGGGGCTCGTCGTGCAGCACGGCCGCGAGGCTCGGCCCCTGCAAGAGCTCCATCACCATGATGAGGTGAGCGCCCTCTTCGTTCGACGTGCGCCCGTAGGTGTGAACGGAGACCACGTGCGGGTGGTTGAGGCGGCTCGCGATATGGGCCTCGGCCATGAAGCGCGCGACCGAGTCTTCGAAGCCCAAAAGATGCGGGTGAATGAGCTTTACGGCGACGTCATGATCGAGCGTCGTGTAGCGCGCGCGATAGACCCGACCCATGCCGCCGACGCTGATGAGCTCGAGGATCTTGTACCTGTCGCACACCGTCATGCCGATGAGTGGATCGACCTCGTCGGGTCGCGGCGGCGGCAGCGTGGCGCCGCAACTAGGACAATATTTCCCGCCATCCAGAGGCGCGGCGCACAGATAGCACTTCATTCCGATTGGCCGGTCTCCTCTCGAAGAACTATCCGGGCGCCCTCGCATCGCGTCAAGCTGCGTGCCGCGGCGTCCCCTCGCGAGATGGTTGGAGCTTCGACGATCACGGCACGGTGGCACACGAATCGTTGATCGGATCGGTCTCCGGTGGACAACCTGGCGAGGCCGGCTTCGCTTGCACGATCTCCTTTATTGTGGCTGGAAATGTCGTAAATTCCATGCCCAGGGAGAACGAGTCGCAGGGTGTCGTCGGGGTGCCGATACCTGAATAAATGTCGACCGAATTGCAGATGGTTGGCTTCGCGATCTTGTAGAGGTTGTCGTCCGTACAGAACGCTGATCCGTCGGAGTTTCGGTACGTCGAGAGCGCGCGAAAGAGGTCGGAGGTGCGCCAGCGCCCGACGAGCAGCGCGTTGTTCAGCATGGGCTTCTTTGAGTTTGGCTCTTCGACGACGTCGGCCACGAGGAACGCGCCGACGAGGTGAAACGTGATCTGGCTGTTGCCACCGCCGAGGAGAATTTCGGCGTCGGGCAAGCTCGCGACGAGCGTGTGATTCGTGATGTACGCCTTGCTATCGAGGTAAAGCGGCACGTTGCCTTCGACGCCGAGCGAGATATCCGCTGGGCCACCGTCGGGCGCGGACATGCTGGTCGAGTTGATGGTCCACGCGTCGTTGCCATCCCAGCTCGGCGCGATCGGCATGCCCTGATCGTTGAAGAC
>CAYLJT010000810.1:0-3803 GCA_964383995.1 uncultured Polyangiaceae bacterium | reverse complement strand
AGCAACGCCGGGTGCAGCACCGTCGCGACCACGCGCTTCTGCCCCGCCCGCAACGCCGCTCGCACATCGCGCCCTCCCCCCGCGTCCACGATCAGCACGGTCCCTTCGCCCCGATGAAGGGTGTACGCGAGGTCTTCGGGCTCCGAAGTAGGCTGCGCCGCGCTATCCAACATCGGAGGCACATCGTGACCGTCCTCCCGCACCCACGAGCGCCCGCCCCCGGCCTTGTCGACGGTCAATAACCCGAGCTCGGTCCACACGCGAATCTCCGTCCGGTCGGGCGCACCCCGCAGGCGCAACGAGTATTCGAGCCAAGGATCACCGTAGTCGCCGCCCAAGAGCACCAGCGAGCCCAACACGACCGTCGCCACGATCCCGGTGGTCAGGCTTCGGCGCTGCGTCGGGTGCGGCATGCGCACGGGCATCTGAAAGACGGCCGCCGCGAGGCCCAACAGCGCTGCTGCAATCAGCACGGCCCGCGGCGCCCCGAGCCGCACGGCCAAAACGGCAGGCACCGCCCCGGCCGAAGCTCCAGCCAACAGCGCCGCGAAGAACGAGCGCGGGGCATCCCCTAGCGAGCGGGCACCCAGGGTCGTGGCAAAGCCCACAAAAACCGCCGGGAGCGTCCCCAACACCACAAGGGCCGCGGCGAGCGCCTTTCCCTTGGTGTCCAGCACAATCGGCGCCGAGCCCGCGTCGAGAGTGATGCCTGCCTTACCGTTCGAGAGGTAGGCGAAGTAAATGACCCAGGCCAGCGTGCAAATGGCCGCCCCGATCGTTGCCCTCGCGACCCGGTGGGGCGTAGGTCGGCGCCGGCCGAGGGACGGCAGAACCGCCGCGGCAAGTGCCCCCGCGGCAAGCGCCAGCGCCCCGAGACAGGTGACAAGGTGGGCCCGCTCGGGACCGACGATGGCCACCCAAATGCGCTGCGCGGCGGTCTCACGCACCACCGCGGCGAACGCCAGCGCGGCCAACCCCGCCAACAAGCGGCGCCGCGGCGTCACCGGCACCTCGCGGACGTTGCGTCGGCCATCATCGTCGAGCGGCTAACAGCCACACCGCGCGCAGGGTGTCAACGACTCCCGCACCTTCACGGCCCGACACGCGGCGTAGGGGCCCCCTGCGCATCCCTTCCCCTCCTGCGACGCGACGCGTCAAGATTAGCGAGGTCGCGAGCAAACCGCCGATATCTTGGCCCCGGCCAGCGCAGTCGTGCATGCCTCCTCCATGCCTCGACGCAACGAACCCAGGTTCCGGGGCGTACCGTTGCTCCTGCTCGCGGTGGCGAGCCTCGGTCCCTCGCTTGGCTGCTCCAAGGGCCCCGACGTCGCCTTGGCTGGCGCCGCAGCGGATGCGCCGCCAAGCGTTCCCGTGCCCCCCGCCGACGGCCCCCCCTACCTCGCGCTGCGCGATCACGAGCCCATCTTCGAGCGCCCGGCGAAGGATGCCCGCACCCTCGGCGAGTTGCGCGTGGGAGCGCGAGTCCCACGCTCCGAGGAGCCCCTCACACGCAAGGGCTGCCCCGGCGGGTTTTACGCCATCCGCCCACGTGGCTTCGTCTGCGCGCCCGATCCCGACGAGCCCGCGCCGAGCCCCGCAGCCGTGCCCTTCCCGCCCCGCACGGATCGTCCCCTTCCCTACCGCTACGGTCGCGCCAAAGTCGAAGGCACGGTCGTCTACGGCCGCTTGCCATCGGACGAAGAGCAGCGCCAGGCCGAGCCCGACCTCGACCGCTGGCTCGGCCGCCTGGACCGCGACGTCGACGCTTTGGGGCCCGCCGCCAACGACGTGCCCCTCGACCTCCGCGGCATACCGACCGGCCCTCCCGTATTGCTCCCCGGTGGCGACGGCGTCGATGCATCCTCCAAGCGCTACGCCGCAAACTTCTTTCATTTCGGCGAAAGCGCCCTCCCACCCCTCGTTTTTCCGCCGACTCCGGGCGCCGCCGCCAAGCTCGGCTCCCTTCGCCGCAACAGCGGCGTGGCCATCGCAGCCAGCATCCTCGCGTCCTCCGAGCTTGGCGCACGGCGCTTCGGCGTCACGCCCGACGGTCGCTTCATTCCGGCCGATCGCTTACGGCCCGCCCTTGGAACCCCGTGGCACGGCATCTCCCTCGCCGACTTCGGGCTCCCCGTGGCCTTCGCCCACCGCGGCGACACCCCCACCTTTTCGCTCCGCAAGAACAAAGCGACGCCCACCGGCGACGAGCTCGAGCGAAGATCACCGATCCGCCTCACCGGCCGCTTTCGCACGGTCGACGGAGACCGCTACGAAGAGACCCGCGACGGCCCGTGGGTCCGCGCGAAAGACATCACAACAGTAATTAAACGCACAAAGTTTCCCGACTTCGTAAAAGACGGAGTCAAGTGGCTCGATATCGGCTTGGGCACGCAAACGCTCATCGCCTACGAGGGCAAAAAGCCCGTCTACGCCACGCTCATCTCGTCCGGCCGCGATCAGCTCGGCGATCCGGCGACGGGGGCCGCCGCGACGGCCCGCGGCACCTTCCGAGTCCGCGCCAAACACCTCACGCGATCCTCCGACAGCCGCGAAGTCGGCAGCCAGTTCGATGTCTCGGACACGCCCTGGGTCCTCGACTTCGCCGAGGGCTTCGCGATCACGGGCTCGTATTGGCATGAAAACCTGGGCGAGCCCCGAGGATTTCACGATGTCGCCCTGAGCCCCATCGACGCGCGCTGGGTCTTTTCGTGGAGCGATCCGCCGCTGCCCGACGGTTGGAACGCCGTCCTCGACGATGGCGGCCCCTCGACGATCGTGAACGTACGCCCCTGATTTGGTGCCGAAGGAGGGAGTCGAACCCCCGACCTAGCGCGTATGAAACGCCCGCTCTCGCCAACTGAGCTACTTCGGCAGTGGGGCGCGGACATTTGTCGAGCCCCTCCCGTTTGTCAACCGAGAACGCGCCGGCCTCGATCCGTCGATCGGTCCCGCTCGATCCCCGATCCGCGCGCAGCGGCGGATCGAGCGTTAGACCGCGAGCTCCGCGAAGCGGGAGCGGAGAAGCGCCGCCGCCGCGTCGAGCGCACAGTTCTCGCAGTAGCCCATCGTTCGTAGGCGTTCCAAAGCGGCCTGCGCGACCCGCCGCCGCTCCTCGCCGAGCCCCTCGCCCCTGCCCATAACGTCGTCTTTTCGCTCGCTCCGCAACAAGCTCACAAGGTCCCGGACAACCAACGAAAGAGCCTTCTTTCGCTGCGCAAAAACCGCCTCTCGGAGTTTCTTGATGTGCGCCTTGAACACCACGGTGCTCACCATCTTCTCGTCCGGATGATCGATGGCCCAAGCCGCCGCCGAAGCGATAAGCCCCCGGCGATAATCGGCGCGTTCCCCCGAAACACCGAGGTACCCCTCAACCTCGCGCATCATGCGCTCATCGGCGTCCTCGATATCGCCCGTCACCGCGTTCTTCACCTTCTCGCCCTTCATCCAAACGCCGACGTGGCCGATGTAGCGATCGAAAAGCTCGGCATATTGCGCCTCGTCCACCAGCCCACTGGCCGTACGCATCTCTTCTTCGAGCGTGTCGAGCAAACGAGCCCGCACCACCTCGCGCAGCGCTTTGTGGTCGTGGTAGCCACCGGACAACGATTTTTCGCGCAACCAATCGAACTCCGAGACGCGCTTGCAGAGCTCATCGATCTCGAACAGCACCGCAAACGGCGACAAACAGCGGTACTCCGGGCTCTGTGCCGCATCGAGCAAGGCGGTCCGCATTTCGCGAGGCGAAGCGCCTGAAAACCCCTCCACGTCGGCTGTTGTCTCAGACTCCAAGTACAGCGCACGCA
>CAYLJT010000809.1:0-3804 GCA_964383995.1 uncultured Polyangiaceae bacterium | reverse complement strand
GTCATGCTCGGCGTCGCAGAGCGCGAAGGTTACCGCCACGTCGACGACGCGGACGCCGCCGAGGTCATCGTCATCAACACCTGCGGCTTCATCGGTGAGGCCAAAAAAGAGAGCATCGACGCCATTTTCGAGATGGCCGAAAAGAAGGAATCGGGCGCGTGCAAACGGCTCGTCGTTGCGGGTTGCCTCTCGCAGCGCCATCCGAACGAGCTCGCGTTGGAGCTGCCCGAGGTCGATAACTTCCTCGGATCGAGCGACATGCTCAAGCTCGGCGAGGTGCTGCGCGGCAAGGCCGAGCGCATGCTCGTCGGCAACCCCGCCGAGTGGCTCGTCGAGGCATCGAGCCCGCGCCGCCTCTCGACGCCCTCCGGGAGCGCCTACGTGAAGCTCGCCGAAGGCTGCGATCGCACCTGTTCGTTCTGCGTCATCCCGGCCCTGCGCGGCGGGCAACGCTCGCGTGCCGTCGAAGACATCGTGCGCGAGGTCGAGGGGCTCGTCGCGCAAGGCGTCCGCGAGGTGAACTTGGTCTCCCAAGACACCGTCGCCTACGGCCGCGATCGCTCGCCGAAGGTCACGCTGGCCGAGGTCGCGCGCCGCGTCGCCGACGTCCCGGGTGTCCACTGGACAAGGCTATTTTATCTCTATCCCGAGACCCTCACCGACGAGCTCGTCGAGCTCATCGCGGGCCACGAGCGCATCGTGAAGTACATCGATATGCCGCTCCAGCACGTGGCCGACGCCATGTTGCGCCGCATGCGCCGAGGGCACGGCGGAGCGCGCATTCGCCGCGTCGTTGACCGCCTCCGCGAGCGCATCCCGGGTCTCACCTTTCGCTCGGCGTTCATCGTGGGGCACCCCGGCGAGACCGACGCCGAGTTCCAAGAGCTGTGCGATTTTGTCTCGGACACAAAGCTCGATCGCGTCGGTGTTTTCCGCTTCTCCGACGAAGAGAGCGCGGCGAGCTACACCATGCCTAACAAGGTGCCACCCCTCGTGATCGCCAATCGCTGGCGCCGCCTGATGGCGATCCAACGCCGCATCTCGCACCAAAAAAGCCTGGCCCTGGTGGGCAAGACGATCGAGGTCTTGGTGGAGGGGCAAAGCGACGAGCACGAGCTCGTGATGATGGGTCGCCACGCGGGGCAAGCCCCCGGCATCGACGGCCAGGTCTACCTCTCCGGAGGAGAAGCCTTCGCCGGAGAGATTCGCCGCGTCGAGATCACCCAGGCCAGCGATTACGACCTCGTGGGGGAGCTCCTGGATGAGCCCGAGCCCCGGCGCCCGCCGCCTCGCGCCAAGCGTGTGAGCCTGCCGCTGCTGCAAACTGACGGGCGCTCTCCGCCAAGTTAGTTGGCAACGGGACGACGCGAGACCCTGGATTTTACGTCGTTGCGCTCGGGTACCCGGGGGCACGCGGCGTGCTAACTTGTTTGGCGTGCTGCGACGTTCGCTCCTCGCCCTCCTGGTCCTCGCTGGCGCCTCCTGCCTGAGCCCGACGCTGCCGCTGCCGCCCCCGGAAGAACCGGAGACGGTCCGCGAGGCCAGCGAGGCCGGCACCTGGCAGGTCGCCGGCACCTGCTCCCCTGGCGCCCGCGTAACCGTGCTGAACGAAAACACGGGTCGTGGTGTCGTCTTCGACGATCGCGACAGCGCCGGAACCTACAGCGTCACGATCGAGGCCGACGCCTGCCAAGTAGGCTCGATCGTTCAAGAAATCGCGGGCGACGGCGAGTCCACCAGCGCCTCCACCCGGTTTGTGTTTCGAACCATCCAACAGGGGGTCGCCGTCGATCCGAGCGAGTGCGTCCCCTAGCGCCGGTCGAATTGATATTGACCGGATGCTCAGGGTGTGATTGGTTTCGCGCCCCCAAGAGACAGCCATGAAGCGTACCTATCAACCGCACAACACCCGCCGCGCTCGTACCCACGGATTCCGCGCGCGCATGGCCACCGCCGGTGGTCGCAAAGTCATCAACGCACGGCGGGCTCGCGGCCGCGCCCGCCTGGTACCCACCACCTACAAGAAGTGACCCGCTCGCCCCCCACGGGCGACCCCCAACGACCCGCCCCGGCCCGTTCATCGGTCCCGGGGCGTTGGCGTTTTCCCAAGTCGAAACGCGTGCGCCTGCGCGCCGACTTCCTGCGCATCCAAGCGCACAACGTCCGCGTCACCACCCCGCACCTCGTGCTCCTCTTCGCGCTGCGCCGCGACGAAACGCCGTCGCGCATGGGCCTCGTCGCATCGCGCAAAGTGGGCTGCGCGGTCGAGCGCAATCGCGGCAAACGCCTTGTTCGCGAGGCGTTTCGACTCCTGGGCGACGATCTGCGCTGGGGCGCGCCCGTCGACTGCGTCGTGATCTTGAGGGCCGGTGTCGCGAGCTTGAAGCTGCGAAACGTGGTCGACGAGCTTCGGGCCGTGGTGTCCTTGGCGCGCAAACGAATTGCCAATCTTCGTTGAGCCAGCTTGCATCGTGCCCCCTTGCGCGCAAAGCTCGCGGCCGTTCATGTTGGCCCGCGTGCTCATCGCACTCATTCGCGTTTATCAGCTCACTCTGTCGCGAATCCTCTACGCGCTCGCGGGCCCTGTTTGTCGCTTCGAGCCCTCGTGCTCGCGCTACGCCATGGCCTGCATTCAAGGCCATGGCGCACTGCGCGGGTCCTTGCTTTCGGCAAAGCGCCTGTGTAGGTGTCACCCGTTTCATCCTGGCGGCTACGACCCGCCGCCTCCTCCTCGGCGCAAGATCGCGCAAAACCATGCGAGCGGCTGACCTCACCGCTGCTCAAGACGACCCCGTGACCGTCGCCATCGGCGGCGATGGCGGACTCGGTGGCCCGGCCATCCCGCCCCCAAGGATTTCATGGACCGCAGCAGCATCACGCGCTGGCTCTTCATAGGCCTCGCGGTCTTTCTGTTCATCAACTACGGCCTGCCGCTCCTCACGGGCGAGGGCTCGAAGTCCGAGGTTCAGCCCCTCGGCGTGGAAGATCTCGTCTCGCCGAGCGAACGCGCGGAGCCTCTACGATGCGCTCTCGTGGGGCCGCGATTCAACGCCCAGCTCACCACCCGCGGGGCCGCCGTCGAGCACCTTACGGTGCAGGGCGACGCGGAACGCCCCGACAAGTACATCGACCACAAAACGGGTGCGGCCACCGAGCTCGTTACAACGACCCTCGAAAAACGCGCGCCCCTTCGCACCAACCTTCGCGCGCCTTCTTCGGACGCTCAGCAGCTCGCCTACACCGACTTCGATTGGACGCTCACCGAAGCCACGAACGATCGCTGCGTCTTCACCTACGCCAACCCAGACGTGCGGCTCACGAAAACCGTCGCCACGACGGGCGCACCGTTTGAGCTCAAAGTATCCCTGGTCGTGGAAAATATCGCCGCGGCGCCGCGGAAACACCGGCTGTCGATGGAGCAGTCGGCGTATCGAACGCAGGCCGAGATCGAAGGCCATCTCGGCCGCGTTTCGGAGTACGAGACGGAGGTCGTCACCTCCACCAGCGTCGGCGTCGAGCGCTTCAAGCACACGGATTTCGAGCCCGGCCATTTCGCCGATCCCGAATTCACCGCCGAAAAATGGCGGCGTTCAGCGGGCGACGCGCGATGGGTCGCCGTCAGCAGCGCGTACTTCTCCAACGTAGCGATCCACGTCGCGGCGCCGGCCATGCCCGCGGCGGAGACGCAAATCGAAGAGTATTGGGATCCGGGCACGTACGCAAAAAAGGGCGACGATCCCAAGCTCGGTTACGTGTTCCGCGCGCGCCTCGCGTACCCCGAGCAAGAGCTCGCTCCAAACGCCA